>CBFHZL010000043.1:0-19703 GCA_965660325.1 uncultured Acidiluteibacter sp. | reverse complement strand
TAAATTGTTCTCTTTTAATTTGTTTGTTGTTTTTTTCATCCGTTACAACAACAGCTGATACTTCGTAAAAGCCTTTAAAAACAGTCTTTTTATCGCTTATTTTCATTCGTATTGGTATCTTTATCGTTTTTTTAGAAAACAAAGCTAAGCTTAATAATAGCATTTAACTCAAGCCAAATACAATTGAAGGTGGAATCAGATCAGATGGAATTCGAAGATATACGACCGCTCCATGATAGTGAAGTGAAGGAAGGGATTGCTCGTTTACTCAGTGTGAAGGAGTTTAGAGGAATGGTAGAGTATGCATTTCAGGGCAAAGTACCATTTGAACAAGTAGAGCAGCAGCTCAGACAGATTGAAACAGTAAAACAGTTTCAAAGTGGGTTAATTACTAAAATGCTTGGGTTTGTTATTGCAAAAACATCTGAAGAGTTTACCTTTTCAGGGTTGGAGCATATTGAAAAAGATAAGGCATATTTATTCTTATCCACCCACAGAGATATTGTGTTGGACTCCGCATTGATGAACCTAGTGTTGAATGACAATGATTACGATACCGCTCGAATTGCAATTGGAGACAACCTAGTTAAAGAGCCTTGGATTAATGATCTAGTTCGATTAAACAAGAGTTTTATTGTAAAAAGAGGAAAGCAAGGAAAAGATAAAGTGATGGCTTCTATGCAACTCTCTAAATACATTGCGCACTCAATTATTAATGATAATGAAAGTGTTTGGATTGCACAGCGAGAAGGAAGAACCAAGGATGGAATTGATAAAACCCAACCAGGTTTAATTAAAATGCTTTCGATTGCCGGTCGAAAGAATCCAGTTGAGCATCTACGCCAGCTAAACATTGTACCGGTTACTATTGCTTACGAATACAATCCATGCGATGCCTTATTGCTTCCTGAGCTTTTAGCTAAAAGCGAAGAGCGCGAATATGTAAAAGGGCCAATGGAGGATTTAATCAGTATGATGAAGGGTATTGAAGGTAAAAAAGGTCGAATTCACCTCAATTTTGGAACACCTTTAAATACAATAAGTGATAACCTAAGTCAGGTTACTGAAGAGAAGTTTGTAAACGAAGTAGTAGCACTTGCAGATCAAGAAATTTACGATACGTTTAAATTATTTCCGACTAATTTTATTGCTTGCGACTTGCTAAACAAAAACATTAAGTGGGGTGATAAATACACTTCAGATGAGAAGGCTACGTTTGAAAAAGTAATGAGTAGTCGACTTTCAAATGTGGAAGGAGATGCTGAAAAACTTCGTCAGATTTATCTAAAAATGTATGCCAACCCAGTAATTAAACGAATGGAAGATAAGTAATCTTTATTTTCTTTATTAATATCAAATAAAGGCAGTAACAAACATGTTACTGCCTTTTATATTTATTGCTTATTGACTAATTGTGCTAATTTAGCGCTTGTGCGATATCTTGAATTAAATCCTCGCTGTTTTCAACACCTACAGAAACCCTTACTAATCCCTCAGTTATCCCCATTTTAATTTTATCTTCTGGAGCTATTCCTGCATGAGTCATAGATGCAGGGTGCTGTATTAGACTTTCAGTGCTTCCTAAACTAACTGCTAGTTTAATTAATTTTAGTTTGTTTAAAAACTGAAATGCGGCCGACTCACCACCTTTTATTTCAAACGAAATCATGGCACCTGGAGAGCTGTATTGTTTTTGATAAATCTTTTCAGCTGTACTTCCTTTCTCAAGGTGTCCCAAATATACAACATGCTCTACCTTTTGGTGGTCTAAAAGGTATGTAGCAACAGCTTCTGCACTTTTTGCTTGTTGCTCCATTCTAACCTTTAGTGTTTCAAGGCTTCTTGTTAGCATCCAAGAAGTATGTGGGCTTGCCATATTTCCTAAGAAAGTACGTAAGGTTTTTACACGAATCATATCCTCTGTGTTACCAAGTACAGCACCTGCAATCAAGTCACTATGACCACCGATATACTTCGTAGCAGAATAGATAACAAGATCTGCACCATGTGCAATTGGATGGCACCAGATAGGTCCCATAAATGTATTATCAACTGCTAGTTTAACTTGTTTATCTTCTGTCGACAGCTCATCTGCAATCGCTTTGCACATAGCAATGTCGATAAGCGAGTTAGTCGGGTTAGAGGGGGTCTCTATGAAGAATAAACTCACCTTGTCCGCTTTTCCTGTTGCGTGAACTTTTGCAAGTATATCTTCTTTAGTATCATTAGCATCAATTCCAACACTTTCTACACCAATCCTTTTCAAATAATCATTGATGAAGTGATCTGTTCCGCCATATGTAGGAGAGCTGTAAATAAGTAAATCTCCTGGCTTCAGAAATTCTAACAATACGGTGCTTATTGCTGCCATACCGCTTTCAAAAACGGCACAATCGTCTGCTTTATCCCACAATTTTAATCGGCTTTCGAAGATTTCTAAATTTGGGTTGTTGATTCTACTGTAAATTAAACCTTGCTCCTCATCTTTGCCTAGTTCTCGCAGGCCGTAAGCTACTTCAAAAAAGGCTTTCCCTTCTTCTGCGCTTTTGAATACGAATGTTGATGTTTGGAATAGTGGGGCTTTAACAGCTCCTTCGGATAACTCCGGAGAGTATCCGTGCGTCATCATTAAACTTTCAGGGTGTAGTGGGTTACTCATAATAATCTATACTGTTTACTGCAAAATTATAGAATTGCGGAAAGAATGGTTGCTAAACAACTTAATGAAGTGAATATTCCTTTTTTTAGTCTTCCTTTCAGTAATAAAATCTAATTTATAGCTGTATTTTTGTGCCAAAAGGAAATTTTCCCATGATTCGATTAGATACTACCGATAGAAAGCTATTAGAACTACTCCAACAAAACTCGAAAGTGAATATAAAAACGCTTTCTGAGCAATTAAACATGACGAAAACACCTATTTATGAACGCATAAAACGGTATGAGAAAGAGGGCATAATTGAAAAGTATGTGGCAATCGTTAATCGTCAGATGATTAGTAACGCCATGATCGTTTTTTGCTCGGTATCATTAGACAGCCAAAAGTTAGAAGAAATTCACGCATTTAGCGATGCTATCCTTAAAATTCCTGAAGTGATGGAGTGTTATTTAATGGGTGGTGTGAATGACTTTCTACTGAAAGTAGCTGTAAAGGATCTGGATGCCTATCATCATTTTTCTTCGGGTAAGTTGGCCGCGTTGCCTAATGTCGCACAGATTAAAACCACATTTGTTCTCAACGAAATAAAACGCTCAACGGTATTGCCATTGATTGATTAATTCGGCTCGATTACATCCCATAAATTTCCGTAAAGGTCTTCAAATACCATTGCTTTCCCAAAGTCGGCGGCTGTTGGCGGGCGTTTAATGGTCACGCCATGAGACTTTAATCGCTTATAGTCTCGTTCGATATCATCTGTATTCAAGAATAGAAAGACACGTTGACCTGTTTGGTTTCCAATATGATTGCGTTGTTCATCCGTTTTTGCTTTGGCAAGCAACAAGGTCACGTCGCCTGATCCTTGAGGTTTAATTCTTACCCAACGTTTCTCAGCCGATCGAACAGTGTCTTCAACGAGAACAAATCCAAGCTTTTCGGTATAGAAGGTTATTGCCTCATCATAATCTGCTACAATTAAGCTTATTTGACTAATAAACTGATTCATGTTAATGGATGTTTTCGTTCAAAAGAATGTCTCGTACCGCATCATCGTAGGCCTCTATGGTTTTCACTTTCTTTATTTTTTTTACGATCTTTTTGGGTGAAGAAAAGGACATCGCAAAATACTCCCAATAGTGCAGCATTTTTAAAATAATGTGTTTGTCCCCGGTGAGCGAAGATTCAAATTCGGAGAACAGGGTATCGTGAAATTTACTAAATACTTCAATCCGATTTGAAGGATAAGTTGTTGTGTTTTGCTTTATCATTTGCGGTAAAAAAGGATCACTTATTAATCCACGGCCAATCATCCAATGATTGATAGTAGGGAAGCGTTCTTTTAGTTCCCTAAAAGCTTTTACTGTGGTAATGTCACCATTGTAATACAACTTGTGCGGACAGGCTTCTAGGCAACGTTGAAAACCATCTAAGTCTACTCCGCCATTGTAGAGTTGTGCATCAATCCGAGCATGAATGGCTATGTTTTTTAACGGATATTTTTCTAAAATTGGAAAAACATCCAAGATCTCTTTATTGTGATGGTATCCCATTCTCATTTTCATGGAAACGATTATATCACTTTCTTGATGAACCTGATGTAAAATTGCATCAATTCGTTTGGGATCATTAATAAGTCCTGAACCCATGCACCTATTCACCACCATCGGATACGGACAACCCAAATTCCAATTCAGTTCTTTATAGCCCAATTGCTGTACATATTTGGCCACAAAAAGGAACTCTTCTGCATCATTCGTCATAATCTGAGGAATCACCGTAAGGGTATCGTTATTTTTTAGCAGGATATCTTTTTCATAGTTGGGCTTGATGGATAGCTTGCCATTCAATCGAATATAGGGCGAATAAAATGTATCGATACCGCCAAAGTACTTTTGAAAAGCATTTCGAAAGCGGAAGTCGGTAAAGCCTTGAAGCGGTGATGATAATAGGGTAGTGCTCATGGTTTAAAAATGATCAATTGCACCTAAACCAAATAGAGCAAAATCATACTTAATCGGATCTATCGGATCAAACGTTCTCAACTGATCGCTAATTTCTGTTACAGCTTTCCAATCGTTTTGTTTGCGTTGTAGAAGTCCTAATTTCCTGCTCACATTTCCGGTGTGCACATCTAAGGGTAACATTAAGTGAGCAGGAGCTAATTTTTTCCAGATTCCAAAGTCTACACCTCTTTTGTCGTTT
Source organism: uncultured Acidiluteibacter sp. (assembly GCA_965660325.1). Taxonomy (GTDB): domain Bacteria; phylum Bacteroidota; class Bacteroidia; order Flavobacteriales_E; family Vicingaceae; genus Acidiluteibacter. The sequence goes on along the minus strand of CBFHZL010000043.1, from coordinate 14,842 downwards.
CTAATCATCCACCGAAGATACATATTGATTCGCTTGGCAGAAGATCCTTTCATAGGGTCAGATACATGCTTAAGTGTTCGGATACTTTCTGCTTTTTCAAAGAATCGCTGTTTAAAGTTAGCGATGTTTACAGCAACATCTTCGGTAGCACACAGCATTTCTTCCAATCCACCGTGATGCGTGTAAATATGCTGTAGCGATTGAAAAAACTGCGCTAAGTCCTGAGCGTTAAACGTGCGGTGTACAAACCCAACGGTACGATCTAAGTCACTTTTAGTATGATTTATAACAAAGTCATGCGGAGCACCATCCATCAGTTGAATAATTTTTTGCGCATTATTTATGATACTTTTTCGCTGGCCCCAAGCAATGGTAGCAGCTAAAAAACCGGCAATCTCAATGTCTTCTTTTTGGGTAAATTGGTGTGGGATTCCCACCGGATCATCGTCATTAAAGTTAGGGCGGTTAAACTCTTCGTATTTTTGATCGAGTAAGTCCTTTATCTCAGAAAAGGGTAATGACATGAAACAATTTTTAGTGATCAGTAGTTATTTTAATAATGGATAAAGTAGCAGCAACCACATTTAAAAAGCTCTCGTTGAACGAGAAATATCAATTGCTGAAACAGCGTGGTAACTTCATTGCTTCTCGCTTTCATGGAGGACATAATTGTCACTTATTTGCATTTGATGGTTACTATGTAGAAGTATACAAAGTAATGGGATTAAATCAAATTCAATGGATTGAGGTAGTTGAAAATAAGCACACTTTAGATACTTATTTAGATCACCTTTAGCCACCTACACGCTTCGCTTTATAATTTTGATCATGCAATAGTTTCAACACTTTTTCACGATGGTCGCCTTGAATCAATATTTCACCATCTTTTACAGACCCGCCTACACCGCATTTTGATTTTAACAATTTACCCAATTCGGAAAGGTCATCATTGCTGCCAACAAAATTATATACCAAAGTAACCACCTTTCCTGCCCGTTGCTTTTTATCTAGCGTAACTTTTAAGTCTTGCTGCTGCGGAGGAAGCGTTTCTTGTTCTTCTTGTTCCTCAAAGTCGTACTCAAAATTTGGATTGGTGCTGTACACCACATTTTTCTTTTGCTTCTTTCCCATATCTTATATTAAAATTGGCGGCCTGTTCGTAGGAAATAATTCCTTTAAAGTAGGGTCGGGGCTAATAATTTGATCTTTGAAACCATTCATTTCATCAAGTGATTTGGCTGAAAGGAGTCCAATCATTTCATCCAAGACTTTGCCGCTAATGGCATATGGAAATGCTCCGAAAACCATCCGATTTCCTTTAAATTGGCCATAAATCTGATATTCTTCTTGTTCTTCAATTGATTCATTGGTAACAACACAGTGATTGATCCACTTTGATGCATCCATTTGATGTTGATCAAACTGGTCAGAAAAACGATTTTCTATATTCACCCTTGATTGGAAGTATTCCGTGATTTTTTCTTGAGAGGACTTGCTCATTCTACCTTGCATTACCGGAAGACATTCAAAGCAAATGGCGTACTCAAATACAGTGTGCACCATTGATCGGTTTACACGTTTAAACGATTTTTCAATCAGGTAGTCCGTAAACTCTTCAAATTCGCCATTGCACAACGCACAATTAGTCATTGGTGCTCCAGTTAAATCTGCTTGAAAAGGCTTCGGTACTTCGTCGTTGGTATCTAAAACAAACATAACTTCAAAATTACGAATAGTTGATTAGGACAACGAATGTATACCGTGAATTTTACTCACACCGTTATGGAAAAAGAATAAAGTGATTTATCGAAGTAAAGTGATATTTCCTTTTTTCTCTATCACTTGATCATTATATCCCAATGCCTTAATAATATAAATATAGGTGTCCATCGCTTGAGGTTGACCTTTGTAAGTGCCATCCCATCCAACTTCCAAGTTATTGGACTCAAAGACGAGTTCTCCCCATCGGTTGTAAATCTGGTAGACTAATAATTCTTTGATTCCCCAACCTTTTACGAAGATGATGTCGTTGTTGCCATCACCATTTGGCGAGAAAGCGGTGGGTAATTCTGCAGTAAAACCATCATATACTTCAATAAAAATGGAGTCTTTTATTTCAAAGCAACCTTTAAGATCAGTTGTTTTTAAATAATACCAAGTGCTTACTAATGGTTTAGCAATTGGATCGGGGCAATCATCGCAACTGAGTCCTGTTGGTGGTGTCCAACTGTAAGTGACATTTGCTCTATTGTTTTCTTTTACAATGTTTATTTTTTCTCCTAAATAAATCAGGCTATCAGGCTCTAAAGTGATGATAGGACGATTATAAACAGTTAATAATAAGGAGTCTGTGGTTGCACATTCATTCGAGTCTTTAACGGTAAGCTTATAATTGGTGGATTTGAACGGCGATGCAAGAGGATTTGGGATTAATGGGTTGGACAAGCCATCACTAGGCTGCCACGAATAGTTCGGAGCTCCGCTTCCAAATAATTGAATACTATCGCCCTCGCAGATAGCGGTGTCTGCTGCAATTTGTATCCGAGGTTTTGGAAATACTTTTAGATTAATTGCTGTGGTATCAAAACACCCAAGTCCTTCAGTAATAAGTTGGATAGGATAGGAGCCTGCTGAGAATGTACGTGTAAAGTTATTTTGCGTACTCGTATTACCATCATACAATTTCCAAAAAGAGCTCGATGTATTTAATGAATTATCTGAAAAGTTCACTTCGAAAGGTTCACAACCAATTGTATCATTAACACCAATTCGTGCGATCATTTCTTTAATGTAAACTGTATCCTTAATACCAACAGTACATTCTCCTGTACTATCTGATAGAATTAATGTAGGATATGTAGGGCCGGCCTTATCGGTATAACGATGAGTAACAGGGCTTATGGTAGATGATTCCCCATCTCCAAAATCCCAAATAAAACTCGCAACACCAGACGGGTTAACCATCTCATAAGTAATGGTTTCATTGATGCAAATCGAGTCTGGGTAGAAAGTAATAGAAGCCTCAGGACCGTTAGTTTGGATGTACTCTGTTTTGGTAATCGTATCCTTGCACCCTGCATTGGTTCCAACAATCAACGTAACATCAAACTTACCTACAGAAGTATAATTGTGAAAAGCATCTTGAAATTGAGATATTGGAGTATTGTCACCAAAATCCCAACGGTTGAAGGTAACGGTATTTAATAGGGAAGAGGTGTTGGTAAAATTCACTGGCAAAGGGTAACAACTGCTTATCGCTGTGTCAGAAGTAAAATCTGCTACAGGACTAGCTTCAACGTTAATGTAATTGGTCAGTAAATACTCTTCTTCGCACCCAATTGGATTGTATGATTTTAAAGATACATTATACCTGCCAGGTGCATTGTAACGTATAGCGGTATCTTCAGCAGTGCTTGTAATCCCATTTCCGAAATCCCAGAAGAAGGTAAGTGAATCTCCCACTGAATTGTTGGTAAAGGTGACCAAATCTCCTACACAAGAAGTTCTATCTCGACTAGAGAATCTTGGGATGTTTCTAAAGAAGCGTATAAAGTCTTTTGCTACTGTTGTACTCGAGCATCCATTAATATCTATTTGTCGAAGTGTTACATCGTAGTAGCCTTCTACGTTATAATAGGTGGTATCGCTAAATAAACTATCGGAAATATCTCCATTTCCAAAATCCCAGAAAGAGCTATCGATTCTTACATATGGGTTGGTTCCACTTGTAAAAATAACTTCCGAAGGGTCACAGAAACGACTAGTGTCTGCCAATATAATTGGTTTTAATTCGTAACCGACAATTGAAATAGATGGATTGTAAACACAGCCATATTGGTTAACTGCAATTATTTCAACATTTAACGTCTTTGCACTATCTATTTTTCCAGTTAAGGAGTCTGTTCGAATGGTATCTCCATCGACTAGCCAATAAAAATCTTCTGTATCTGCGGGGAGAGAGGCTTTTAAATTATAATCGAAAGGGATGCACATGGCCAGAGGGCCACCTATGATTCTCGGAAATTTTCGGTCGACAACTGTTTCGTACATAAGTTCATAATCACAACCTGTACTATCATTAAACACAGTAAATGTGACAAGATAGCTACTGTCATTTTGGTAGGTGTGTGACGGTGTTAGATCATTTGTTACTATTGGAGACCCATCTCCAAAATCCCACTCAAATCGATTAAAATCCTTTGCATTTATTGAAAAGAAGTGTTGTAATTTATTGGTGCAATTAATAGAATCTCTAATACGATAGATAATAGGCCCATTAACGTACACCTCAATTACTGTATCTCCTTCACAACCGTTATAATCATTTTTAATTTTGATATATGTTAAACCAGTGTCAACAAAACCAAATACATTTAATGTGTCTTGTGCATAAAAGAATTCAATTGAATCACCACGTATACTATCAATCACATCAAGAACTATCATTCTTGGTAAGTCGAATTTTATAACTGCTTGTAAGGTATCGTTAGCACAAACAGTATCTCTAAGTTGCTGAAATGTATATCTTGGGGGAGTTCCGGCACCTATTAATAAAGAGTCTTTTGCTTCACAACCATTGCTATCGATAACTGTAGCGATGACTTTAAAAACTGTATCTGTATTTAGGGTATAACTGATAGAGTCTCTATCTGTCGATGTTCCTAATGAACCGTTTATTCCAAATTCCCAAAAGTAGCTAATGATTGGAGAGGAGCTCTCCACCTTAGAATTAAGTCGAGTGGTATGCGGAATGCATCCACCAAAATCACTACTAAAGATATCTAATGTGGTAATAGAAACTGAGCGATCATTCCTAACCACCGTATCAATACACCCAACTTTACTTACTGCAATTAGCGTATCTTCAAAATTGCCATTTTCTCCGTAGAGTAAAATTTGGTTTTTATTATAGTAGGGTTTACTACCCAATATCCAATATGATGAATCACTATTGAAAGATTGGTTGGTAAAGGTTATTATGGTACTATCTTCACACGCAAATATTGGTTGAATGTCCAAATTTGCTTTTACGCTGTCAACATAAAATGTTTTGGTGATTTCATCAGGACAAATGCCATTTCTTGAGGCAATTAATTTTACTTGATACGTACCAGCATTGTTAAAAACGATACTTGGAGAAGAGGAATTGGAGGTTCTACCATCGCCAAAAGACCATTGGAAAGATGATCCATTTACAGACGTATTATTCACTTCAAGGGATTCTCCTTTACAGATGCTGTCTTGCAAAAATTCGAAATCCGCGGTAACTGGCCGAATGGTAACATACCCAAACCTTTTTGAAGAATCACTACATCCAGCTTGGTCAATGACTTTTAACGATACATCGTAAACACCAAGTGCGGTGTAGGTATGTGTTGGATTGGCTTGTGTAGAAGTATTGCCATCTCCAAAATTCCATAAATAGGATAAGTTCTGTCCTGTAGAATTGCTAATAAAATTAATTGTTAACGGAGCGGTACATCCAGATCTTTGACTAGTCACCGAGATAAGTGCCCTTGGTCGTGGGTTAGGAGTTACAAGGTTATTTACCAGTTTGGTATTTGTACAGCCATTATTATCGGTTACTTTTAAAGAAACATCATATTGACCTACTGTATTATAGGTATGGGATGGGTTCTGTTGAGTAGAAGCAGGGCTGCCATCATTAAAGTCCCACAACCATTGATTAATTACACCATCTCCGGGAGTAGAGTTATCAGTAAAACTTACATTTAGAGGAGTGCAACCACTTGTAGGCGTTGCAGAAAGGTTGCTAACAGGATTTCTAAATACTTTGATGTAAGCAGTTTTACTAACGCTATTGGTATTATTTCCTGATCTTACCGTAAGTGTAACGGTATAATTCCCAGGGCTGCTGAAGTTAGCTGTAGGATTCTGAAGTACAGAGGTATTTCCGTTTCCGAAATTCCAACTCCATGAAGTTGGATTACCGCTAGATAAATCAGTGAATGTAACACCTCCAAGAACTCCACATCCGGTTGTTTTATTAGCAGAAAAGTCAGCAACTAACTGCCCATATGAAACTAGACTTAGCAAAATGGTAGAAATAAATAGCGTAATTCTAGTCACTGTTTTCTTGAAGTTTAATAGATGATAGATGAATCATTAAAGATAAGAAATTGACGCATAAATTCTTGAAATAGTTGCTCAGCTTTTGAAATGAGTGAACTATCAACCTCGGCATTACTTTTACCGCTTCAGCAGTTAACTTAACAATCTGTTTACTTTCTTTTAATCTCTTGGCGATTAGAATAAGGCCACTTTTGCAAAAAAAAACATGGAACTATTTATGCTTTCTTTTGCCGCGCTTTTCTCTATTATGAATCCGTTAGGCACTATTCCTTTATTTGTAGGATTAACACAGGAAAATACAGCTAAAGAGCGAACACAAATTGCTTTATGGACTTCGATTAACGTACTTATTATCTTATTGCTATCTTTTTTTGCAGGGAAGTATATTTTACTCTTTTTTGGAATTAGTCTTAGCTCTCTAAAGCTTGCAGGAGGGCTTATTATTGCCTCTTCAGGGTTTGCATTGCTTACAGGTAAGTTTAGGGAACATAAAGGAATGAAAAGGGATCGTGTTCAAAATGACATTAAAACACGATCCGAGATTTCACTTACTCCATTGGCGATTCCAATGCTTGCAGGTCCTGGTGCTATATCACTGCTTATTACTTATAATCAAACGCACCAAGGTGTTGAGCAGATTTTACAAATTGTTGGAGCTGTAATTTTTACAACTCTATGCATCTATCTTTTACTGAATGTATCACGTTATGTTGTAAAAGCGCTAGGAGCCTCAGGTATTAATGCTTTATCACGTGTTATTGGGTTTATTGTAATTGCTATTGGCATAGAAATGATTACTACTACAACCTTAAGTCTTTTTAAAACTATTTAATTCAAATCCCAAAGATTATCCTTGGTGTAGTGCGGATTGTCAGTCCAAAAAGAGCCATCAATAATTCGGTAATCCATATTAATTGAATCAATCTCTGCGATTTCTTCAACTGTTAGATTAACCTCGTCAGATAAAAGATTCTCTTTTTGTCTGCCTGTATTGGTAGATTTTGGAATTGCACAAATACCTCTAGATTGAATCCATGCAAGAGCAACTTGTGCAATTGAGCATCCCTTCTTGTCGGCAATAGCTTTGAGTGTTTCATTCTCAAAAAGCTGCGGTTCATCACTTTTTTTAAAACCATCAGATCTGTCTGAAGAGCAGAGTGGAGAGTAGGCTGTCATCAATACCTTATTTTGCTTGCACCAACTTGCTAAGTCTCGCTGAGCGAAGAATGGGTGCAACTCCACTTGATTTAATTCTACTGCTTCTTCGCTTTCTCTGTTTAAATGTTCGAGCTTCTTAATGGAAAAGTTAGATGTTCCAATGTGTTTGCACAAACCATCTTTTTTTGCCTGAATTAATTGATTCCAAGTTTCTAGTAGAGGGACTTCTTCTAGGCTTAAAAACTCCGGAGGATTGGCGTCTTTTTTCATCGCAACTGGCCAATGAATAAGGTATAAATCCAAGTAATCTAATTGCAGGTCTTGTAACGTTTGTTTTAGTGCTGGAATAACATCCACAGCCTTGTGTTTGTCGTTCCACAACTTGGAGGTAATAAACAACTCTTCACGTGTCACTATTTTTTGGGAAAACAATTCATTAAAGGCTTCTCCTATTTCTTTTTCATTACCGTAAATAGCTGCACAATCAATGTGTCGATACCCGTTTTTTACAGCTGATAGAATGGCTTCTTTTACCTCTCCAGGAGCCGATTTCCAAGTTCCTAAACCCAATGTTGGAATGCTATCTCCGTTTCTAAATTGTAAATTTTTCATCTTGTTATTTTAATTCATTTATTTCCGAACAAAAAAGAAAACCCAAAAGTTGTTCCGAAAATAGAATTATTTCCATCTTTCTCACTCGAATTTCTACCATATTCAACGCTTCCATCGATGCTAATGTTAGGATTGATGAAATAACTAACACCAGCTGATACACCTACAGATAAAAACTCTACAGAAAGGTAGTTGGGCGAATTAGCTTGACTATTGTTATTTATAGAAAGGTCATTTATGGTATTTCTTCCCACTCCAGCTCTTATTCCTAAAAACGGCTTTACTTTTCTATTAGCTATGTAATATCTTGTAAATAATGACAATACAGATGATTTTGTTGTCTGTTGATTATTAGTGTTAGGTCGATTAACAAACTCATTTACGGAAGTTTCTTTTTCATACGCATACTGAAAAGATACTCCAAGGAGTAAGTTATTTGCGACTGCAAAAGCAATCGAAGGGGAAGCGTTAAATGCCAGTCTTTTATTTTCGCTGTTATCTAATTCTGTAAAATTAATGGCACTGAGGTTAGTAGAACCACTTACAAAAAGTGTCGATAGGTGTATTTTAACTTGATTAGTTCTTTCTTTTGGAAGTCTTGGTGCTTCAATTTGAGCAAAAAGGTTAAGACTAGAAGCAAAAAACAATAAGATGAATATTCTGAAGGCAAGCATTTGATTATAATTAAGTTGATGATGGAGTGGGTTTTAGAAAAATATCGAGAAGCCGATGTTGGTGCCAATTAAGGCAGTAGCTTCTGCTTTATTCGGGTAGGACCTGCCATAAAATAGACTAGCATCAATAGCAGCATTTTTACTAACGAAAATATTAACCCCTCCTGAGATTGCGCCTAGAACTAAATTGTCATCCTCGGGAATGGGATTTTCATTTCCAAACCTAGAGGGAATATAATTTACAGTAGATACAGATACGACACCGTATCCTGCCTCTAAGCCTAAATATGGCTTAACTTGTCGCTCTCCAAAATAATATCGAGTAAAGAAAGACAAAGAGTTAACCATTACTCGTACTTTTTGATCCATTGTTTCGCGTGTAAATGTCATATCTGGAAGATAAGTTGAAAACGAGACCTCTTTTTTTTCTCTGTCAAATTGTAAATCGTATGATAACCCAATGACCAGATTATCAAAAACAAAATATCCTACCGAAGGAGAAAGGTTGAAGGAAAGGAGAGAGGCGTCATTGTCACTTTCGCTGAAACTAGACGAGGAACCCGATACATTAGATACACCGGATATTAAAACAGTTCCTTTTTTTATTTTAGTTTCTGAAAATGAGTTGTTTAAGCTGTTAGTTTTATTCTCTTGTGCAGTTGTGCTTCCAATTGTAATGAGTGATAAGAAAGCGAGGGGAATTAATTTGTTTAGGTTCATATGGCCGATTTTATTTTTAAAAAAAACGCTAACCAAATATAACCAATTAGTTGATTTAATTAATCTTAAAAAATAAGAGCCCGATGGTTTTTACTTACCATCGGGCTCTTTGTTCATTTTAGAAGATTTGAGTATCAGTTAATCATTAGTTTTCCAACAGCCTTTAATTGGCCATTTTGACTAATCGAATATGTATAAAGTCCTTCTGATAAGTCACCTTTGAATAATTTCAGTTGATCTTGGTAGCGAATCACTTTTGGATGCACCAATTGTCCCAATTGATTTCTTACTTCTAAAACCACTACATTACCATCAATTTCTGTTGGTAATTCAATGGTGGTTTGATTATTAAAAGGATTTGGATAAGTAGATAGCGCTACTAACTTCTGTTCCTTAATTCCTACAGGAATACTTCCTCGTTCAAATTGCACCTTTATCATAATGTCTTCTTGATCATTATTGATATATGGAGCTACACCTGAAGCATCCAATTGATAATTTTGACGAGAAAATGGCGCTTCTCCGTCAAAGCCAAGCTCAATTCCGTTTCCGAATTTTCGCCACAGTACAAATATACCACCACTGTTGATTATTAGGTTGTTGTTAGATGGTGTAACATCAGTATAAGAATTAGGTGTAATTGTACCTGATCCCACTAATACACTGTCTAAAACTGCCAATGTACTATCACCTTTGAGAATAACAGCATCGAAGCCAAAGGAGTTTCCTAATGCCGTGTGATAAAAGGATGTTTTTTTGATTCTAGCAGGGTAGAAGGAAGGTTCAAAATAAGCTGCATATCCTAGCATACTTGCTCCATTTACTAAAGAACCTTCAGCAGAAGTATCTGCGTAAGAAACATCAATTAATGCAGCATTGCTATCTACTACAATAATTTCTTGCATTAAAGTATCATTCTCATTTTCGGTATCCTTAAGTAGTTTATCTAAATAAACTTCATAAGAGTATGTTCCCACCACAGAGGGGGTAAAAGTATTGCTAAAAGTGAAAGTTGTATCATTACCTGCGTTTAAAGGCGATAATGTGGCTGAACCGCTACCTACATTTATAACTGTACCTGTTCTTACCTGAAGTTTATTGTTTGCTGTAACTGAAGCAACATCTCTGAATCCTATATTTGAGACAGTTGCATTTAAGGGGTATGTAGTAGAGCGTTGAATAACTACACCTTTTCCATCGGCTTGTCCAATGCTTGTTACTTCTCCATCCTCAGAAGGCGTTTGGATGGTCATTCCCATCATAAAGTCTTGAGTTTCTCGATCTCTGTAATCAGCCCAACCTCCAAGAATAACTTCAATTGCTCGTTTTGATATGGGAGGTGTATTATCTGAACCGATATTAATACCATCTCCATCCATTAACCAATGAATGTATACGCCACCATCCGTAATGGTTAAGTTGCTATCATCTGGGGCAACATTTGTGTAAACACCTGTAGTAATCGTTGTAGGAGCTACATAAACACTATCCAATAAAGTTCCGTGGGTTCCATTTGGACCATCATCATCGTAAATCATGGCATGAAACCCTACGTTTGGTGTTCCAAGTGCTGTGATATAATAATCGGTAGAAATGATTTTTGCGGGATAAATAGGAGGTTTCATGTAAACAGCTACACCGCCATTACCTCCTGACCATCCAATGCTTCCACTGGTTATGCCATCAGAATAATCCATTTTTAAAGTATCCTTAGATGGGTCTAATGAAATTATTTTTTGCGTGAGACTATTGTTTGAAGCAGTATTATCATTAGATATTCCGCTCAATGTTGTTGTGTAATCGTGGATACCAAGCGCAGTTGGAGTGTACGATGTATTATAAGTAAATGTAGTATCGTCTCCCGGAGCTAAACTGGTCAATATACGAGAGTCAGACCATGGCGCACCTGAAGCCGGCGGAGTAATAGTTCCATTTACAGTATATGAATTAATGGGCTGATTACCTGCATTTTTAATGTTAGCCCGTAAGTCTAAACTATTTCCGCTTAAAATAAACTCTCCATTAGATGATGAGTTACCAATCCAATTTACGCTACCATCAGTGATTGGAGCCACCGTAGAAGGGAAGTAATATTTGATGGACGTAGAGTCAGTAGGGAAAACAATTCCGCGATACTGTTGCAAACCATCAGCTCCTGTGGCATTTTCGATTCCTATAGATAGGCCGTTTGCAGTATATGTTGGATCTGGCAGTCCTTGTTGATCAAGGTAATTGACCGTAATGGACGTATCTAGTTTATTTAATATCACCTGAAAGGTATTGCTACCACCATATTGTTGTGCATTATTTATCCAAAAAGGAACATTGATAAAAGAAACACATAATGAATCACCATTGTCATAATAATAGGCACTTCCGGGGTTACCACTGCTTGCAAAGCTTAAGTCAGAAAGTAGCGCTGCAATAAAATTATTTGGACCTCCTGCTGTCGGAATAGCCGGAAATTGACCTCCTGAAGAGGCAATATTGACTGAACTAAACGCTATATATCCGTTAGACCCAATGTAAAAGTTAGTAGGGGTACTTGTGTAATATTGAAAGCCAGTTAATGGAAATGGCCCTACAACGTTATCGTCTGATAATCCAGTAACTTGTGTTCCAAGCGCAGTGATATCATACCAATCAAAAGTGGGCCCTCCAGAGGCGGCTGAATTTTTCCATGTGTACCCAAAGTTATCTGGGCCACCGGAATTCTGAGCAACGCCTAATAAAGCGAAGCCAATACAAGCAGTTAATAGTAAATGTTTCATAGTTTATTAAGTTTTAATCGTTAGCGCTTTCAAGTTAACTTTTTTTAAGAGAAAAACAAATAAAACTTGGTGATAATTAGTGCTACTGCTGCTATGAATTAGACGATCAAAAACATAAATTTGTCTTCTTAATTTTAATAGAAGATCAGATGAAAAAAGCTAAAATGACCACCTCCAAAGGTGAAATGACGATAGAATTTTTTGAAAACGATGCGCCAAAGACCGTTGAGAATTTTGTGAAATTATCAAAAGATGGTTTTTACAATGGCTTGACATTTCATAGAGTGATACCTGATTTTGTTGTACAAGGCGGTTGTCCTGATGGAACTGGAGCGGGTGGCCCAGGATATTCAATCGATTGTGAATTGGATGGTGAAAATCAAGTACACGATAAAGGTGTATTATCTATGGCGCATGCAGGAAGAAATACCGGTGGATCGCAGTTTTTCATTTGCCACAACAGAAAAAACACACAGCATTTAGATAAAAATCATACTGTTTTTGGTAAAGTAGTAGAAGGGTTAGACGTTATCGATACCATAAAAATGGGTGACAAAATAGAGAACATAGAAATAATAGAAGCATAATATGGGATTATCAGTAGAAGGAAAAATTAAACAAATATTACCGGTAGAAAGCGGTACAAGTAAGGCAGGAAAAGATTGGAAAAAACAAGGTTTTGTGGTAGATACTGGCGCTCAGTATAACCCTGACGTATGTTTCAGCCTATTTGGTGACGATAAAATTGCGATGCTAAACAACTTTTCTGCAGGTCAAGATGTGAAAGTAGAATTCAATATCTCTTCTAGAGAATATAACGGTCGTTGGTTTCATAACATCGATGCTTGGAAAATTGATGCCATGGGTGGCAATGCACCTGCGGCTTCTGCTCCAGGAAGTGTTCCTCCACCGCCAGCATCAATGAATCCGGCTGATGAAGCAACAGAAGAAGATGATCTTCCATTCTAAATGGATTCATTAACCCAGATTGTACTTGGAGCGGCAGTAGGAGAAGCTACTCTAGGTAAAAAAATAGGGAATAAAGCCCTCCTATGGGGAGCCATAGGAGGCACCATTCCCGACTTGGACGTGTTTGTTGGTAGAATGTTCGACACGGTTACAGAGTTGGACATGCACCGCGGATTTAGTCACTCCATCGTATTTAGTTTGCTCATGGCACCCATCCTGGGTTATCTTGTCAGTAAACTATATGCTTCAAAAGAAGCCGACTGGAAAGGTTGGTCACTGTTATTTTTTTGGAGCTTATTCACACATCCACTGCTCGATAGTTTTACCACATGGGGAACTCAATTGTTTTGGCCTTTTGACTATCGAATAGCGATTCATAGTATTTTCGTCATAGATCCTATTTACACGCTGCCCTTTTTGGTGAGCACCATTGCTGTGTTATTTTATCGTCGAGATAGCCAAATACGGCGCCGTTGGAACCGATTTGGGCTCTTATTTAGTACCGCCTACCTTTGCATTACGGTATTGATCAAAACGCATGTAGACGAAGAGATTACCGATAGTTTAAGACGTCAATCCGTCAACTATGAACGGTTTGAAAGTCGGCCAACGCCGCTAAATACCATTTTGTGGACGGCAAACATCGAAACAGAAGATGCTTTTTTAATTAGCTATTATTCTCTTTTCGATCAGGCGAAAGAAATCAGTTTTAAGGAAATAAAGAAACGCCGTCATTTGGCAGCACCTTTGCAAAATAATGCTGATTTTGAACGATTAACCTACTTGACTAAAGGTTACTATACCTTCAACGCCTCAGGTCATACGCTAATTATGAATGACCTTCGCTTTGGACAATTGATCGGGTGGCAAGAAGGCGACAGTGATTTTGTGTTTGCTTATGAGTTTATTCCGCAAGATACAGGGGAGTGGCTAGTAGAGCGTCAACCAAATGACCTCAAAAAAGCAAGAGCGGCCATGGGCGACTTATGGGTGCGTATGAAAGGGAATTGATAACTTAACCATGTATCAATTGTTAATTGATAATGGTTAATTGCTCTTGGCTGCCGCCAATCGCTTATTTTTTGCTAGATACTCTAAAAAGGATTACCATTTTGTTACTTACTGACCTTGAGGTGTTGAATTAACAGTTAGTTTTATTCTGCAAAAACTTCCTCTTGGTTGGTAAATGCTTTTAATTCAACTGGGTTTCCACAATGATCTAAAAAGAACATGGTCAATTGTTCTCCAACTTTTCCTTCGTAGCGTAAGTAGGGTTTCACAATAAAATGGATGTTGGCAACTGCAAGTTTCGCTTCAATTTCTCGAAATGCTGAAACAGAAATTAAGCAACCAAAATGGGGGACAGGCACTCGAATACCATCTACCTGACCGCAGTAATCTAGTTCTGGTATAGCGTTGCTAACATGTGCAGACAATTGATGCCCAAAGAAGTTAAAATCGATCCAATGTTCGCTTGAACGACCTTCTTTACAGCCGAGTAAATTAACGTAAAAGCTGCGAGCGCGCTCAATGGAAGAAACCTTAAATGCGTAATGGAATGGTGTCATAGGGAGTGGTTGTGTATGGTTTGTAGTGAGATGGATAAAAGTAATGTTTTCAATTTGTCAAATAGCAAAATTCCACGAGGACGTACGAAATTTTTGTTGTCTCGTAAATCCGTGTAGGATTTTGAGGGACATCAAAGCGCACCAAACCCGCCTGTGGCAGGCAGGTTGAAATGTAAAAGTTTGCGACTTTATTTGCCTGTCCGCTCTTTGGCGGGTTCAAAATCTACACTGATGAAGTTGGTTAAGTCAAACGGTTAAATAAGTTTTGAGTTAGCAA
>CBFHZL010000042.1:0-19721 GCA_965660325.1 uncultured Acidiluteibacter sp. | reverse complement strand
TTATTAGCTATTGGAACTGTTGCGTTTGACGCAATTGAAACACCATTTGGAAAAACAGACAAAATACTAGGCGGAGCTGCTACCTACATAGGACTTTCAGCTTCAAGATTTGGACAACGGGTAAATGTTGTTTCTGTGGTAGGAGGAGATTTCCCAAAAGAGTATTTAGAAATGTTGGAAAGCAGAGATGTTGACACTGCAGGTATTGAAATTAAAAAAGATGGCAAGACGTTTTTTTGGTCTGGTAGGTATCATAATGATATGAATACTAGAGACACGCTTGATACACAATTAAACGTATTGGAGTCATTCACTCCGGTAATACCAGAAAGCTACAAAGACTGTGAGTTTTTAATGCTTGGAAACTTAGATCCTGACTTACAACGAAATGTAATAGAAGCATTACCAAAAAGGCCAAAACTTATCGTAGCAGATACGATGAACTTTTGGATGGATATTAAATTAGATGCTTTAAAAGAAACCATAAAGCTGGTAGATGTCCTTTCGATAAATGATGAAGAAGCTAGACAGCTATCAGGAGAATACTCTTTAGTGGTTGCTGCACAGAAAATCATGGCAATGGGACCTAAATTTTTGATTATCAAAAAAGGCGAGCACGGAGCTTTATTGTTCCATGAAAAACAAGTTTTCTTTGCGCCAGCTCTACCACTGGAAGAGGTTTTTGATCCTACAGGTGCAGGTGATACTTTTGCAGGAGGTTTTATTGGCTTTTTGGCTCAAACAAAAGACATTTCTTTTGAAAATATGAAAAGAGCTATCATTTTCGGTAGTGCACTAGCGTCATTCACGGTAGAAAAATTTGGTACTGAACGGATCAAATCATTAACACAAGAAGAGCTAGACAAAAGAGTACAACAGTTTGTAGATTTAGTGCAATTTGACATTGAACTGGAAAATAGTTTGTAATTAATTTATTCTTATATAAGCCCCTTTTTTTTAGACATTAAAAATCAGGGGCTTTTTAATGTCTAAAAATGTCATTTCGTCGATAATTATTTTCATTCTATGGTTTTATAATTATCTTTGGATAAGTCGATTTGATAAAAATAACTTACCATGAGTAATACAACGTACAAAGTCCTTGTCCCTACAGACTTCACAGAAGTTGCAAAAACAGCCATAAACCATGCAGCAATGGTTGCCAAAAGCTTTAAAGAAGAAGGTGAAATTCATCTACTTCATGTAGTTAGTAGTGAAAAAGCTGCTTCTGCAGCTAAGGAAAAACTAGAAGCGTGGTGCGATGAAGCATATGCTGACTATGGGGTAACCACGAAGTATATTGTTAAGAAAGGAAGTATTTTCGATGATATTGGCCAAGTAGCAAAAGAAATAGAAGCCAAGTTAATTATAATGGGTACTCATGGAATCAAAGGCTTGCAACATATCACAGGTAGCAACGCTCTTAAAGTAATCAACAATTCTAAAGTCCCTTTTGTAATTGTTCAAAGAAAGAAAGCAAGTAAAGAATACAATGATATTGTATTGCCAATTCGTTTTGCTCAAGAGACCAAACAGAAATTAGGAATTACTGCAAGTATCGCCAAGCATTTTAATAGTAAGGTACACATCTTTGCCTCCAATGAATCTGATGAATTTCTTCGCACGAAAGTTAATCGTGAACTAATATTTGCTAAACATTATTTCGAAGAAAGAAAAATTAGTTACGAGGTAGAAGTAGCCCCTTCAACAAGTAATTTCTTACAACAGGTTATTACCTACTCAAAAGAAGCGAATGCTGACTTAATTGCAATTGTAAATAGTAAAGAGGGTGGAATATTACCTGATCTATTTAAAGGCGGTGGTGAACAAGAAATCATTGGTAACAAAGAAGAAATTCCAGTTATTATTATGAACCCAACACAAGAATTCGTTCCAGAATCATTTGGATAAATAGTATATTAAAGCAAAAAAAGGCTTATTCATTGAATTGAATAAGCCTTTTTTGTATTCTAAATAATTAGTCAGCTAAATGATCATATGACTTAGCTGCTATTACCATTTTATCAATAGCACTTTTTGAATACTGCTCACTCTGAAAACTACTAATTGAAATATTAAAACCCTCCTTTGAGTACGTATAAAAGAAATGGTGTTCAGGCTCTATTCCACTGTCAGGTATCGTATTTTTCCAAACTAATAATGGAGGCACTTCTTCCAACAATTCTGTTTCAAAAACTTGTGCTTCCATCACTTCACTCATACGCATATCATAGCTCATCGGTTCTTGTTGTAATTCTATACCAAATCGCTGACCAACAGTAATTTTAACGCTGCCCCAATTTGTTCTTTCTACGGTTGGCTGCCCGAAGTCTTCATTTGGAATATAGATAGTTCCCTCAAACCCATATTCTCGAAGATTTAACTTAGTCATCCCCTCATAACTTACTACTTCCTCACTTTTTTGAGAACCACTTCCTCCATCAGAACTCCCTCCACAGGCTACCACAACAGAAGTAAGTGCTATCGCTACTAATAGCTTAATTTTTTTCATAATTTGTATTTTTTAGCAAATATATCATTTGATGTAACATCAACCAATATTGCTACTTTATTATAACTCTACTCCCATTACTATGGGATGTAAACTCTGGCGCATACATGCACTGCACCTGTGTAATTCCATTAGAGAACTGACCTGAAATGTTTGCCCTTAATTCATATTCAAAAACATAAGTCCCTTTTCTTAAATAAGAGATGAAAAAATTGGTAGCAGCATCTTTTGTGCTTTCGTAATACCCCAAGCCATCTTGGTATTTATAACTCGACAATACATTGATTGGCTCAAAGCCAGAAGCGCGCATATCCTTCAAATGCACAAATTCTAAATCTCTATCGGAATGCAATTCTACTCTTACGATTACTTTATCACCAACCTGAATAGGAGTTTTTGATGTTATTTGCTGTAACTGCTTCCCCGAATTGGTGTTTACCTCGATATACAGTTCTTTTTCTAATTTCAGTGGAGTTTCAGCAAATGTAATTTTATCTAAATCTTCGAAGTACTGCCAATAAGCAGCCCCCCAAGCGACTCCTTCGTTGGTTTTAGTTACCGTAATATTCCCCATTTTAGGCATTACTTCTGCTCCACTCCACGCTTTTTTGAAGTAACCTGTTCCAGCTTCAGTTTTTATAGTTGCATCCTTTGCCGGATCTAATTTTTGTTCTCCAACTACAATACTCACCGTATTTTCGGTGGTTAACAAACCTGACCCTTTAAGTAGCAGCGCATAACACGCATCAGCCGTAGCTTTCGTCGTTTTCCAATCTTGGGTTTGCTTTTGCTTCAACAACCAAATTTTGAGCAATTCAACAGAAAGGTCATCGTTCAATACTTCATCAAAGGCTTCAATCATTAACGCTTGCGTTTCTATGGGTGCTTGATTCCAGTAATACCCCCTGCGGTTATCTTTCCAATACATGCCGAACTCCTCATTATAAATGGCAATGTCTTTCGAAGCTTTCATAATGGTTTGTGCTATGGCTTTGTCATCATTCCTATGTGATGCCAAAGCAATCATACCTCTTAATTGAAGACCATAATCCAACCAGTATTTTTTCATTTGATCATAATAATACTGATATGCCTTTTGATTTTTTTCAACTAACTCTTGGTCCGTAAAGAAACTTCGCGCATAGAAATACTGAATTTGAAAAGACGAAACGTGCTTTTTAGGTAAATCTGCGTTCACCTCAAGTAACTTATCATAATCTCTTTGGAGTTCAGCATCTAAATAATCAATAGCCTTGCTCAGTAGTTGATTCAATTTCGCATTACTTGCCAAATCAATCATTCCCAACTGCTTCAAATGACCAAAGCCGCTAACGATGTGCTGCGTAATGTATCGATTCTCTCTACCGCCATCAAACCACGGCCATGCGCCGTTTGGTAATTGCATTTGCTCCAATTTTTTGATTGATCTCACTTGCTCTCTTTCCATTCTGTCCAATTGGAACAATTCTCCCAATCTGCGTTTGCGCTCACTTTCGCTTTTTGCATTTCTTAACCATGGTGTTTCTTGAATCATCAATGCTTTTAACTCTTGATTTTTCTCTAGGTTTGACAGCAATGCATCAGGCTGATACTGCCGCCAAGTTTCAAATACGCGCTTTATTTTAGGATCAGAATTAGCGATATGTGTTGCAATGGTATTGGCATACAAACGACTAAATGTTTGCTCTGCACATTCGTACGGATACTCCATTAAATACGGCAAAGCCTGAATGGCATACCAAGCTGGATTGGAGGTATATTCTACCGTAAATCGCTCATTGGTTAAAGTAGTTGATCTATTATTCACCAACTTTTCAAACGTAAATTGCTTGCTTCCTTCTCCATTTATTGGCAGCGGCAACGCTTCAGTCACCAACATTCGATTCGTCAATACAGGTATTGTTCGCTCTTCACCATCACTGTGAGTGTTGCTTTCGCCGATAATTTTATAGGTTACTGCTTGCAATCCTTTTGGAATGGCCACTTCCCATTTGATTACTCCGTTTCCGTTGGCGTCTATAGTAGTGCTTTGATTTGCATCACCATTCACCAACAAATTGATCGGTTTCATCGATAATGCATCAAAAAAGGCAATATTTACAACTACTTCTTGCACTTTATCGCTAATATTGGCCACTTTCGTTAAAAACACCAACGTATCTCCTTCTCTGAAAAAGCGTGGTGGATTTGGAATGACCATCAATTCTTTTTGAGCGACTATTTCTTCCATCGTAGTGCCAATTTTTAAATCGGTAGTGTGCGCCAATGCCATAAATTTATAGCGCGTTAACGCATCAGGCATGGTAAACGTAAAATCTACTGTACCGTCTTTATTGGTTTCTAAATGTGGATAAAAGAAAGCTGTTTCTCGAAAATCGGAGCGGATTGATGGAGTTTGGTTAGTAGACTTTACTTTTTCTTCCGTTGTGTAAATAGCTTCTTCTTCAACAACCCCTTCATCATTATCACTTGCCGACCTTACAGCCATTGAGCTAATTTTCTCTCTAGTTACATTTCCACCCGACAAACTCATTGCTGCATCCATTTGAACAAGAGAGTTCCTAGCATAATATTGTCGACTTCCTTCAAAACCAAAGAAATTTAGCTTTTTATAATTGATGGGATTCGGTAAACTATTGCCAATGGGTCGATAATAATTGGTTAAAGAAGCGCCTCTATAATAATGATCAAACTGCCAATTAGAACGATTGTAGTTATTTCGGTAAGGGAAAAAGTTCCAACTATTACTCTTGAAAACATCCAAGCTTTGGTCGTACATGGAAGCCAGCACTTCTGCTTGGATAGATTTTTCATCCACATCAGTCACTTTTAATGACCATTCTTCCTTGTTTCCCGGCTCAGTTACTTTTCTAAAAGTGCTCAATTTTACATTCAATTGCTTGTTGCTATAAGGAACAGCAAACCGCATGGATTCACTGAAAGATCGATTATCATAAGTCATCAATAAGTTGACTTGAAAACCCCCTCTAAACTCCTCTTTTATATCAATTTCGATGACTTTTTGCTCATTTTTCAATGAGATCCATTCTTTTTTGAGCACTTTATCGCCCACGACCATTTCATAAAGCACGTTTGCATCAATAGCTCTCGAACCAATTACAAATTTTGCTTTTTCTCCAACTTCTACCTTATTGGTCAATTGCTTCGCCCAAAACACAGCAGGCACAATGGGACATTTGTCTTTTAAACTGTAAACGGTAAAAAATCGTTCTTGCTGTATCTCCTCGCCATTTTCATCTGTAGCAATGATGTTCATTTTATAGGAGCCACTTTTAAGCAGTTCTTTTATTTTAATATCTTGGTTCGATAGACCTTTTGCATCAATTACCTTCTCTTCCACTTCAAATAAGTTCGGGTTCAGCTCCTTTTCAGCGTATGCCAAATGCGGAAACTGCTTTCTAAATTCTACCTCGCTCAATTGATTTTGCTCTGGTAAGTCCCAATACCGCTCTTTATAGACTAGTTCGGTTGGTTTCAATCGCTCAATGGTGTACTTCACAGTTGCTTTAATCAATTCTCCAGAAAAATTCTTTGTGTTGAATTGGATGGTTTTGAATTCCTCACTTTGGAGCTCTTCTTGCAAGTCTACTTGCAGCTGAAACGCTTGTTTGCTTATGCTCACCGAAGTCGTAGAACTTTGGGTTTCTCCATTGATATCGGTTACGTCTGCAACTACTTCATAGGTAAACGTAGAATTACTATTCAATGGCGCTTTTGCTAAAAATGGAATTTCGAATTCCCCTGCCGCATTGGTGATTACTTTTCCATTGGCAATTTCTGCCTGATTATTACTTGATGGTGGAAATCTTCTCCAGCCGTATCCATGCCAATAGGGCACTAATTCTCGTCTTACTATTCTATAATTAACTGTTGCATCAGTTAAATTAGCACCAGAATAAGCCACTGCTTTTCCTTTGGCGATAATAGAATCATTCAATTGATAACTTCCTTTTATCTGGTCAAATTTTACTTCAAACTGCGGGCGCTTATACTCTTCCACAGAAAACCCATGCTGACCGTAGTTTGCTTTAATTCGATAATGTCCTGTTAACCCACCTACTGGCAATTGGAAAGAACCACTAAACGAACCATACTGATTTGCTTTTACTTTCAGTTCAGCTACTTTTTTATAATTAACATCCATCAATTCAACCGTACTTGAATACGAGGAATTTACTTTAAACGCTTTATCTTTTGAATCAATTACAATTCCTTTAAAGTAAACCGTTTGTCCAGGTCGGTAAATCGCACGATCAGTAAAGAAATTAACTTGGGTGGTCCATTCAGAATCCCCATTTCTCCGGTTATTATAGAGGTACATATGTTCAGAATACAAGCTATCTTGTCCACTTTTTAAGATTAGTAAAACATTTCTATTAAAACCCTTACTAATGTTTGCATATCCATTTGCATCTGTTCTAAAAGTGCCCACTACTTCGGCTTTCGAACGGTAATTTTTGTTTTGATGCACTTCCAATTCTACACCACTCATTGGGTGTCCACTTTTCCTGTTCAATGCATACACTTCAATGCCGCCGTTATCTTGGTTGTGTTTAATAAAGCTCATTTCTGTTACCCAGAATTCTCTGAATGAAATTGATTCCAATTGTGAAAAATCTGCTTTTGAAGAAGATAGAATATAATAGTGACCTGTTGGTAATCCAGCTTGAGAAAACTCCGTTGTATGTTGTCGTAGATCTTCTTTTCCATTAACGTTAACTGACCAATTTTTCACTTCTTTGGAAGCTATCAATTTTCGTTTTTGCTGATCATAGTCCATATTTCCATGTATCAGAGCAAATGGAGAAACCACTATTTTATAATGCATGGTAGAAATATTTCGCCATGTCGCTTTAAATAAAATCGGTGTGTTAGGCAGCATAGCAGATTCTAGCTCCAATTGATGCGATGGCCTTTTTAATTGATTCAATAAGACCTGACACTGAACACGACCATAACTTTTCGGATACTTTTTGATGTACTCTTTACATAAATCAGCTGCGTCATTTAGTTTGTTTTTATGAGTAGCCGAAGTATCATTATCATACGTTTGTTTCCAATAATTAGCGATTTCATAAGCTGTTCTTGCAGATGAGGAATGATCAACTAATTGCTTATGAATTTTTTGAATGGAACGATAATACATCGCCTCATTGTCGTCTCCTTGATAATAGGATTTCGCATATTGCAATCGTTTGATGGTAGCATCAGTCAAAGCAGTTAAATTATCTTCTTCCAATAAAAAAGCCGTCCAACTTTGATATAACTTCAAGGCTTTCCATTCATTAGAGAAAGTATCCGTCGTTTGGAAGGGAATTGCTATAAACGCTTCGTTCGACGCAAATACACTAGAATCATCAATACTAAAAACATCAATCGGATCAGGTAAACTCGCTTGCCCAGAACTGTAAAAGTCTATAGCTCTTTTTACCAACAAATCAAACAAATAGCGCTGTATTTCATTCTCCTCTGTTAATGTGCTTTTGTGATCTATTAGAATTGGTTCAAAATAATTAATAGGCGTTCGTTTTAACTTTTCGGCTTCTTGGAGCGATGCATCAAAGTGAAACTGCATCCGCTTCATAATCGTCTTTAAATCCCAGGTTTTTATTTTGTCTGTCGGTTCACCTTGTATTTCTGTCCGCTGCTTAAACTTCCAACTATTTTGCTGATAATAATTCTGATAAATCGTGCCCAACGTAGAATGAAAAATAGCCGATAGTGGGTAATTGTAAGTCTTCGTTTTTTGCTCTAATTCGATAATTGTTTTCTCTAAACTCTCCTCTTTAAAAGAACCACTTAAGCGTGCGATATACAAGGTAGCTTTATACACCTGATTGTAATTGTTCGCCTTTTCAGCTTTATTTAGGATTTGCTCCACTTTTTGAGCAGCGGTTTTATCGAGCCCTTTCATCATCAAAGAATCGACCTCAGTCCAATCCTTTTCAAAACTATCTGATGCTTTATAGACAATTAAATTTTTATTGACAGGAGCACCATAATTCCATGCAATGAGCACAAAGACTGAAATTAAGGTAAAAAGGGAGATGACAAATTTCTTACTCATGGGATTTATTTTTTGCTTCGTTATCAAATATAGTTCCATTTAGGACTGACACCAATGATTTTATAAAATCAATGTCTTAACTTTGGTGAAACTCTAGTTAAAAAATGACTGAATCAAGTAACCAACTCATCAATAAACCGATCCATTTGCTAATCGCTGATGATGATTTAGACGATCAGCTATTGATAGAAAATGCACTTGAAGAGAATAACTGGAGTGGGGATTATCAATTCTTCAAAAATGGAGAAGAACTTTTACATCACCTAAAGAGACAACCTCCGAAAGAACCTACCCTCATAATCTTAGACTTAAATATGCCAAAAAAAAATGGGTGGGAAACAATTACAGAAATTAAAGAAGTCGACCAACTACAACACATACCTGTACTATTTCTAACGACTTCAAATTCTGAAAGAGACATCATTAAGTCATATCAATTAGGAGGCAATACATTTTTTACAAAACCAACGCACTTTGGCGAATTAACTGCCATCATCAAAAGCATCAAAGAGTACTGGAGCACCAAAGCTGTTTTTTAACTTCCTAAATCGATTGTCATGAAAGTACAAAGCATCAACCCTTACAATCAAGCTGTCGTATTTGAAACAGATAAATTTAGTGATAGCCAAATTGACGAATGCATCAAGCATTCTAAAAAAGCTGCAGTTGACTGGAGATCCATGTCGATAAAAGACCGTGGTGACCAACTGTTATTGCTTAGTAGAACACTTAAAGCAAATACTAAAAGGTATGCAACTGTAATTACTGAAGAAATGGGTAAGCCTATAAAACAATCCATTGCAGAAGTAGAAAAATGTGCATGGGTGTGTGAATATTACGCTGAAAATGCTGCTACTTTTTTGAAAAGTAAGCCTATTCAAACGGATGCAACATCAAGTTATGTACAATACGATCCGCTTGGTTGTATATTGGCGATTATGCCTTGGAATTATCCCTTTTGGCAGCTTTTTAGATTTCTCGCACCTACGCTGATGGTCGGAAATGTCGCGATTTTGAAACATGCTTCCAACGTATCAAAGTCAGCTTTACTAATGCAAGAAATAGCAGAAGAAAGTGGTATAGCAAAAGGAGTCTTCCAAACGATTATTGCTGACAGCAGTCAAATTGAACGTATCATTAAAAATCCTACCATTAAAGCAGTAACACTCACAGGAAGCGAAAAAGCTGGTAAAGCTGTTGCTGCTGCTGCAGGTGGACAAATAAAGAAAACGGTATTGGAGCTTGGCGGTAGCAATGCAGTAGTGGTGTTTAAAGATGCCGATGTTGCCAAGGCAGCAAAGATTGGAGCTTGGGCTCGATTTCAAAATACCGGTCAGAGCTGTATTGCAGGTAAGCGCTTTATCATTCATGAAGCTGTATACGATGAGTTCATGGATCACTTCAAACAAATTGTCGCTGATTATAAGATAGGAGACCCCATGGAGGATGAAACTGAAATTGGACCAATGGCAAGAGAAGATCTAGCTGAAGAACTAGAAGAACAAGTAGTTGACGCACTAGAAAAAGGTGCCACATTAGTGCTTGGCGGAAAAAGAAACAAAGCTCATTTTGAACCTACGATTATTGAAGGAGTAACTGCTGACATGCGCGCATATTCGGAAGAATTGTTTGGTCCAGTTGCCTCAGTAATAAAGGTAAAATCAGAAGAAGAAGCCATCGCAATAGCCAACAGCAGCTGTTTTGGTTTAGGAGTTTCACTGTTTTCTGAAAAACCACTGCGCTTAGCGCCATTTATTTCTAAACTAGAAGATGGAGCCGTTTTTATCAATGAAATGGTCAAATCTGACCCAAGGCTTCCTTTTGGAGGAACTAAAATATCAGGCTATGGAAGAGAGCTATCGATAGACGGCTTAATGGAGTTCGTCAACAAAAAGACAGTTTACATCAAATAGTCTACTCGGTTTCTATTTTAGGTAATCCTATTTTATACTTGACAGAAATCAATCGAATGATAATGATAACCGCAATGGATATGGAAACATTTACCTCAAAAATGACGTTAAATTCCTGTAAAATCAAAAAGACCGTAGCTCCAATAATACAAGCGGTAGCATAAATTTCATTTCTGAATATCAATGGAATATCATTGACCAAGGTATCACGAACAACACCACCTAACACTGCAGAAAAGGTTCCCATTAGCACACCCACAATTGGGCTAACACCTAAATTTAATGCTTTCTGAAGACCCAAAATCGTAAATACACCAATCCCGACTGTATCGAAAAAAAACAACGTCTTGCGCAATTTCAAGACCTGCTTTTTAAATAAGTAAGTTACAATTACGGCAAGTATGATTATAAAAAGATAATAGGTGTCGGTAATCCAGCTAACTGGAGTTACACCAAGCAATAAATCACGAATCGTACCACCACCTACGGCAGTTATAAACCCTAGAAATAACGCACCAAATAAATCAAGCTTATTCTTTGATGCAGATATAACTCCGGATATAGCGAACACGAACGTTCCAATTAGGTCTAAGGAAAAGAGTACTTGGTTCATAACTGACAAATGTAGCAGAATCAAACCATCTAAAAAACAGCTAAAGGTGAATATTAACTCTTCTCTGCGATTAATGAATCTAACGAAAATGCCCTTTCTTTTCATTAAGATGCTTTTTAAAGTACCCGTGGCTCCGATCCTTATCGGAGCACTCCCGAAAGAATCCCGATTCATCGGGACGCGTCTACCAGTTCTATGAGTTTAATTCTATGTTCGGCGCTTCAAATCTTATGCAGAAGATCATATTACATACCAATGAATAAAGAACCTGCATTTCTAGAAAACAAAAAAAGCATCTTAATTTCTTAAGATGCTTTTTAAAGTACCCGGGGATCCGATCTTTATCGGATCACTCCCGAAAGAATCCCGATTCATCGGGACGCGTCTACCAGTTCTATGAGTTTAGATTTTGACTTTAAACTTTTTAAATAACTTTCTCTCTTTAGTGCATCAGACCTGCTCGAAAAACGTTCAGTGTGAATCAAATCCCATGGCTTGTAAGCTTTTGTAGATTTCACATATCCCTTATTATGACGCAATAATCTACTTTCTATATTATTTGTCTGTCCAATATAGAAACGATCAAATTTGTCAGAAAATAAAATGTAGACGTAAAACATATTCTATTCAAGCGATTAAAACAAAAAAAGCACCTTAATTTCTTAAGATGCTTTTTGTACCCGGGGCGGGAATCGAACCCGCACTCCCGAAAGAACTGGATTTTGAATCCAGCGCGTCTACCAGTTCCGCCACCCGGGCATGTTGAATTTTCATTCAAACAGAGTGCGAAATTATTCAATAGTTTTGACTCGGAGAAACCTTTTTGAAAAAAAGTTTATAAACAAATGAGTATTTATTGTGATGCTTTAATTAATTTGATAAATTTGCACCCCCTTTAATGAGCATAAAAGCAGATATAAAGAAATGTCGTCAAAAGTAAAAATCTTTTCAGGAGCAGCAACAAAGCAATTAGCGCAGAAAATTGCTCAAAGCTATGGAGTTGATTTAGGTAAGGCATCCATCAGCACTTTCAGTGATGGTGAGTTTCAACCTTCTCTTGAAGAGTCTGTTCGTGGAGCTGATGTATTTATAATACAAAGTACGGTACCACCAACCGATAACTTATTTGAGTTACTTTTAATGGTAGATGCTGCAAAGAGAGCTTCGGCAAGAAGAATCGTTGCAGTTATTCCTTATTTCGGATTTGCTCGTCAAGATAGAAAAGACTCACCTCGAGTGCCGATTGGTTCTAAGTTGGTAGCCAATATGCTTACGGCAGCCGGTGTAACTCGAGTGATGACAATGGATTTACATGCTGATCAGATTCAGGGATTCTTTGAGGTTCCTGTTGATCATTTATTTGCATCAGCTATCTCCATTCCATTTATCAAAGAATTGAATTTACCCAACCTTATCATGGCATCGCCTGATATGGGAGGCTCTAAGCGTGCATATGCTTATGCAAAACACCTACAAACCGATGTAGTAGTTTGTTATAAGCAGCGAAAAGAAGCCAATAAAATTGAACAAATGTTCTTAATTGGTGACGTTGAGGGTAAAGATGTATTGCTAGTAGACGATATGATTGACACGGCTGGTACATTAACAAAAGCAGCGGATATCATGATGGAAAAAGGTGCATCTAGTGTTAGAGCATTTTGTTCGCACGCCATTCTATCAGGAGAAGCATATAATAGAATAGAAAATTCAAAGCTTACGGAATTAATCGTAACTGATACCATTCCACTTAAGCAAGAAAGTAAAAAAATAAGAGTATTATCAGTAGCTGATTTATTCGCAAAAGTGATTTATAAAGTTCACAATTACGAGTCTATTAGTGGGTACTTTATTTTTTAAAAGTAGTATAAACGTTTTTAGTAAATAGTAGAAAAATGAAATCTGTAGCGTTAGAAGCTTCTGTAAGAGATAGCGTAAGAAAAAAAAGCGCATTGAACTCAATGAGAAAAGAAGGGTCAGTACCTGGAATTCTTTATGGTGGTGAAAACAACATCAACATTGCTGTCAATGAAATCGCTTTCGGTAAGTTAATTAATACACCTGAAGTTCACATTATTGAGTTGAACATCGATGGTAAGAAAATTAAAGCGGTTATTAGAGACGTTCAGTACCACCCGGTAACTGATAAGCCTATCCACATTGATTTCTACGAAGTATTTGAAGACAAGCCAATGACAATGGGAATTCCTGTTAGAGTTGTAGGTAACTCAATTGGTATCAAAAATGGTGGTAAGAGAAGTGATAAACTGAGAAAATTAGTTCTTAAAGCACTTCCTGCTGACATGCCAGACGTAGTAGAAGTAGACATTACCAAGTTAAAAATTGGACAGTCTATTAAAGTTCAAGACATCACACTTGATGGCGTTGAGCTTTTAGATACTCCAAATGCGGTAGTTGTAGCTGTTAAGACTTCTAGAGTTGCAGTATTAACTGACGATGAGGAAGAAGAAGGTGAAGAAGGTGCTGAGGCATCAACTGAAGCTGCTGCTGAATAAATCTAAAATTTTCTTACAATGAAATACCTCATTGTAGGTTTAGGAAATATTGGTGCTGAGTATGAAAATACTCGACACAACATAGGATTCAAAGCCTTGGATGCACTAGCCAGTGCGTTCAAGGCTTCTTTTGTTACCAGTCGTCTTGGCGATGTAGCAGAAATCAAACACAAAGGCAGAACGCTTGTATTGTTAAAACCGTCCACGTTTATGAACCTTAGTGGAAAGGCAGTTAACTATTGGATGCAAGAAGAAAAAGTTCCCCTTGATAGAGTGCTTATCATCACCGACGATATAGCTTTAGACTTTGGTGTACTTCGTTTAAAACCCAAAGGTAGCGACGGTGGACACAATGGATTGAAAAGTATTGCGGCCGTATTAGGCACTCAGAATTATTGCAGACTAAGGTTTGGTGTAGGCAATGATTTTGGAAGAGGACAGCAAGTGCAATATGTTCTCGGAGAATGGACAAAAGATCAAGAACTCGACTTACCTGAGCGACTTGAGCAAGCAGGTAAGTTTATTCTTGCATTTACCACAACTGCCTTGCAGCGAGTAATGTCTGATTACAACGGAAAGTAGCACATTTCATTACGTATACTTTCTCATCTACCTTTCTTACTTATAGATTTTTATCTAATTTTAAAATAATCTATTGGTAAGTGCACGACAACCTCATTGTATTTTGAAAAAATCAATTCTATACATCCTTCTATTTATTAGCTTAACTAAATTAAATGGACAGTCAGTGTATGACCAGCCTAATCCTGCAAAGTTTTGGTTAGATACTTATTTAGAATCAATAAGGAAAGACGGTTTTGGCCCAACAGTACATGCAAGAAATATGTATCACTTATCTGCACTACTTTATGATACTTGGCTAGTATACCACCCAAAAAAAGGAGATCCTGTATTTAACGGGAAAAAACTTAAAGGAGTCTCTTTTAATATTGACGGGTACAATATTGGCAATAATAGTGATAGCTCTCTTCTTGTAAGTATGCATTTTGCTGCATATCGTTTGTTGCAGCTAAGGTTTGCTGAGTACTCTAGTAAAACAAGAACAATGGATGACCTGATTTTCAAAATGGAAGATATAGGGCTTGATATCAATTATACTAATCAAAACTACAAGGAGGGATCACCAGCTGCTTTAGGAAACTATTTAGCAAACAAAGTATATGAATTTGGGATTAATGAAGGGGCGGGAGACATTGATGGTTACGAGGGCACAGGAGTAAACCCTGTTAACCCTGCACTAAAACCCAACCACCCCGGAAATGCAAACCTAGTAGACTTTAATCGATGGCAACCACTTTCATTAGTTGAGTATATTAGACAAAAAGGTTGGGATTCATCATTACTTGATTGGAATACTGTTCTTATCCAATCAGAAGATGTTTTTACCACACCACATTGGGGAAATATTGAGCCTTTTGCAATGACTTCCGAAAACTTAGAAGAGCTCTCGAGGGATGGTAAATCATTTCTTGTTTATAACAACCCAGGCCCCTCACCGTTTTTAACGAAAGAAAATAACTTTAAAGACCTAGATGAATATCTATGGAACTTTGCGCTAGTTCTCTCATGGAGCAGTCATAATTCTGATAATGATAAAGTAAAAATTGATATATCTCCAGGAGCAATTGGCCCAACCAAAGAACTGCTGCCAAATAGTTTTAGTGAATATCAACATTTTTTTGATTTCGAAAATGGCGGAACTAAAAGTGTGTCGCATAAAAAAAACCCTTTCACAGGACAGGTATACGCTCCAAACATAGTTAATAGAGGAGACTATACAAGAGTGATTGCTGAATACTGGGTAGATGCTGTAAATACTTATTCCCCCCCAGGCCACTGGATGAAATTATTGTTAGAATTAAGTGATAACTCATCATTTGAAAAGAAGTGGATGGGTAAAGGAAGCAAACTATCAGCTTTGGAATGGTCTGTGAAGTCGCAACTAACTCTATCAGGTGCATTACATGACGCTGCCATTTCAGCATGGAGCATTAAAGCATACTACGATTTTATCCGGCCTATTTCTGCAATTCGATGGCTATCTGATAATGGCCAATCATCCGATTCTACTCTACCTAGATACCACCCTCTTGGTTTGCCACTCATGGAAGGTAAAATCGAGCTCGTTTTTAAAAATGACCCACTAGCAGGCGTTAATAATGAACACCTCTACAAAGTAAAAGTAAAGTCGTGGAAAGGTCCCGATTATATTACTAATGCTGCATCTGAAAGCGCAGGTGTAGATTGGATATTAGCAGAAAATTGGTGGCCATACCAACGGTATTCCTTTGCAACTCCTCCCTTTCCCGGGTATGTTTCCGGTCACTCTACATTTTCAATAGCAGCAGCAGGTGTACTTGAAGAAATATCAGGGTCTCCATTTTTTCCTGGTGGATTAAAAGAGGAAAAAGTAGGCATTAACTTCCTAGAATTTGAAGATGGACCCTCAGAACCATTGACACTTCAATGGGCTACCTATAGAGAGGCTGCAGATGAAACTTGTTTATCAAGAATTTGGGGTGGAATACATCCACCAATAGATGATATTGAAGGTAGAAAAGTTGGGCTAAAGGTAGCAGAAGATGCAGTAAAATTTGCCAACCGTATTTTTAAATAGCTCAATTCTCATAATAGAAGCGGTCTGCATCCATTCCTACTGGAAATTTTTCTCTAAAATTCACTAGCTCAGAATAACTTAAATGACAATTTTTAACCACAACTTCATCTGTAATTGGAACGATAAGCGGCTCACCTTTAGAGTCAATTACAGTTGAATTCCCTGAATACATAATTCCGTTTCCATCTTGCCCTACTCGATTTACACCGATAACATAAGCTTGATTTTCAATAGCTCTCGCCAGCAACAGCTTATCCCAAGCTGCAACTCTAGCTTTTGGCCAATTGGCGATGTAAATCAACACATCATAAGCGGCATTAGCATAAGTAGATCGATCGGTTTCATATCGATTTCTACTCCACACCGGAAAGCGAAGGTCATAACAAACAAGAGGTTTTATCTTCCACCCCTTATATTCCACGATTAAGTCATTAGAACCAGGTGAAAAATGATGGTCTTCCTTAGCCATTCGGAATAAGTGGCGTTTATCATAATGGTGCAGCTTCCCATTCGGCTCAATGAATACCAATCGATTATAATAATGATCCTTGCTCTTGCAAATAAAGCTAGTTACGATAGCGGTATCATGGCATTTGGATAGCTCGCATAAAGCAGTAACCGTGTCTTCGTCCATACCTTCTGCTAAGTGGGATGAATCCATGGAAAACCCAGTTGTTACCATTTCAGGAAAGACTACAATATCTGATTTTCTACTACTAGAAAGCACTTCTTTTATGGCGTCTAAGTTAGCCTTCGGGGTTTCCCAAACTAAGTCAATTTGTACAACTGTTACAACTAAGTCATTCATGCTAAATTCGATTTAAAATGTCGGCCGCTTTTTCAAGTGTCTTTTCTGATTTAGCAAAACAGAATCGTAAGACCTTTTGATCAAATGGTTTATTATAAAAGACACTTACAGGAATAGATGCAATTTTATACTCCTTTGTTAAACGAACAGAAAAATCAACATCTTTCTCATCGCTAATCCCCTCATATGATAGCAACTGAAAATAGGTACCTGAGTTTGGGAGTAACTTAAATCTACTTCCTCCAATAGCTGAAGTGAAAAAGTCCCGCTTTTGCTGATAAAAGTTACCCAACTGAGTGTATGCTTCAGTGTACTCAAGGTAATCCGCCATTGCAAGTTGCATGGGTGTATTGACAGAAAATACAAGGTACTGATGTGCTTTTCTAAACTCTGCAGTGAGCGCTTTGGGTGCTAAACAATAACCAAGCTTCCAACCAGTAGTATGATAAGTTTTGCCAAATGAGGAAATAATAAAGCTTCGTTCCGCCAACTTAGGATACTTGGCAATACTTTGATGCTCATAACCATCAAAAACGATATGCTCATACACCTCGTCTGATAGCACAATAATATCAGTATTTAGTAATAGCTTTTCTAGTTGCACCAAATCATCAGCCGATAGAATAGAACCTGTGGGATTGTGTGGCGTATTGATAATGATCATCTTAGTTCGCTGATTTATCATTTTCTTTACCTTAGCCCAATCTATTTTATAGTCAGGTGCAGATAATTGAACAAAAACGGGTTTTCCACCATTCAATTCGATTGCAGGTTCGTAACAATCGTAGGCTGGTGTAAAAATGATAACTTCATCATCCTCGTTGACCACCGATGCAATAGCCGTATAGATAGCTTGCGTAGCTCCAGAAGTAATGGTAACCTCCGCATCAACATCATAATTTGTCCCATACAATTTTGCTGTTTTTTCTGCAATTTTTTCTCTAAGCGTATATACCCCAGCCATAGGAGCATATTGATTATGACCAGTTTTCATGTAATGGTGAACCCGCTCTATCAACTTTGGATCACAATCGAAATCAGGGAAGCCTTGCGATAAATTGAGTGCACCTTGCTCGTTGGCCAATTGAGACATTTTAGTAAAAATGGTAGTTCCTACTTTGGGTAATTTGGTGTGAAGAGGAGATTTGAATTCTATCATACATTCAGCTTTAATCTATTCAGTTTATCAAATTTAAGGCTAATTAAAGAACAAACCCTAACTCAAAGAGCCACTTAACATTCTTTTTAAAACACCAACAACTCTGTAAATAACTAAATAGTTAAGAAAGTAATACGCCAATCCAAAAAATGAGCTGTATCTACTAAACCAATCTTAACTCTTTCTTAATCTTCAGATATCTATTTGGTTGAAGCCAATCTATGACCTATATTTGTACAAAACTGAAATACAATGATGAAAAAAATACTTTTACCAACGGCTTTTCTATTGAGCATAGTAGCTCACTCACAAGTAATGAATGAATCGCTCGGAAGCGGAGCAGGAAGCAGCATTACCACGGGAGATTACAACACCTTAATTGGCGACTCTTCTGGAACTAACTTATCGTCAGGATCTAACAACACATTTATGGGTTTCCGTTCAGGATTTTTCTCCAGATCAAGCTTCGACAATATTTTCATTGGTCGCGATGCAGGTTATTTTAATATTACAGGTACAGACAATGTATTTATTGGCACAGAAGCAGGAAGAAACAATATAACTACTGATAATGTGTTTATTGGAACAGAAGCAGGAGAAATGAATACGACAGGAAGCGATAATGTATTTGTTGGAGAAGAAGCTGGTTCTCAAAATACTGATGGTAGAAGAAACGTGTTTATTGGAGAAGATGCAGGTTTTAATAATACAGACGGTGACGAAAATACCTTCGTTGGTAGAACGGCAGGAAGATCAAACACAACAGGCCGCCAAAACGCATTTTTCGGAAACGAAGCAGGATATGATAACTCAACCGGGTTTTGGAATACAGCTATTGGAGATTCTGCAGGAACAGATAATGGTGTTGGTGTAGCTAATACATTTATTGGACATGGTGCAGGTGCAGCGACTGAACATGCTGATCACAATACTTTCGTCGGTAATTATGCAGGCTGGGACAATAATAGAACGAATAGTACAAGTAATGCTAACAGAAATACTTACTTAGGTATAAAAGCAGGCTTTACGAATCGAGAAGGAGAAGACAACGTTGGTATTGGAGCATTCGCAACATTTAATAATACCAATAGATCAAGATGTATTTTTATAGGTTCAGGAGGACCTGGCTATAGCGCAGGAACTTTTGGATCAGATGGTTATAGTATGGCTGATGACAATGATGTAATCGTTATTGGATTTAGATCTCAAAATGGCGGGCGCTATGGAACTGCAATAGGAAGTTATACTGATATGGATGGACTTTACTCCATCACCATGGGACATGAAAATCGGGTAACTTCAACAGGAGATTATGGCGTGCAATTAGGCTCACGAGGATATATGGAAGCCCCTTACAGCGTAGGAGTTGGATATCAAGACTCTATTTTGGGCTCAAGGTCCGCAGGTTTTGGTTCGTTTGTAACTACTGTAGGAGATTCTTCTTTAGCCCTTGGGTCAAATAGTAGAGTGGTTGGAA
>CBFHZL010000041.1:0-19958 GCA_965660325.1 uncultured Acidiluteibacter sp. | reverse complement strand
GTTTCTTACGTAATAAGATATGACAAACCTAGAATAGAGAAAAATATTACTCAAACGCTTAACTTTAATGGAGAACTAAAAATTACTAATAAATGGAAGGTTGATTTTAATTCTGGTTATGATTTTGAGCGAAAAGATGTTACCTACACTAATGTAAACATCTACAGAGACCTTCATTGCTGGGAGTTGAGTTTTAACTGGGTTCCCATTGGTTTCCAAAAAAGTTATAACGTAACCATAAATGTAAAGGCTTCTGTATTACAAGACCTAAAACTAAATAGAAGAAGAAACTATTACGACTTAATAAATTAACGATGAAAAGAATCATAAATTCAGGAAATGCCCCTGCTCCAATAGGACCGTATAATCAAGCTGTATTAGTCGAAAACACGCTATACATATCCGGTCAGATTGCTATGGATGCAAACACTGGGTCATTAGAGCTGAGCACCATTAAAGCAGAAACCAAAAAAGTGATGGATAACTTAGGCGCTATTTTAAATGAGATAGGGGCTGATTATTCCAACATTGTTAAATGCAGTATTTTTGTTTCTGACATCAATAATTTTGATCAAATTAATGAGGTTTACGCTCACTATTTTTCTGATAATTTCCCTGCTAGAGAATTGGTTGAAGTTTCCTGTTTGCCAAAAAATGTAAACGTTGAAATTTCTGCTATTGCCGCCTTGTAATGAATAAGAGCATCTTTTCTACCGCCTATTTTGCGCCCGCTATTCAGTTTAGCGAATACTTAAAAACAGATGAAATTCACATCGAAATTCATGAGCACTTTCCAAAGCAAACCTTCAGGAATAGAACCTATATCATGACCGCAAATGGAGTGTTTACACTATCTATACCATTAGCAGGAAGAAAAAATCATTCATTAACGAAGGACATCAAAATATCTGATGTAGAAGACTGGCGAAGTTTGCATTGGAAAACAATTGAAAATGCTTATAAACGCTCGCCATTCTTCGAATACTATGAGCGTAAAATAAGTGAATTATATCGTGGCAAAAAACACACCTTTCTTATTGATTTTAATCAGTCGGCAGAAGCCATCATCACTGACTTATTAAAGGTTGACCTAAAACAAAAAAACACCTCAACTTTTGTGATGGAGAGCGATGAAGGCTATAAAGACTTGAGGTTAATTACTCCTAAAAACAAAGACCTTCCAAAACTAATAACCGAACCTTCTTACCTCCAAGTTTTTGCAGACAAGCATCCGTTTGAACCCAACTTGAGCATCCTTGATGTACTTTTTAACTTAGGACCTGAGAGTGTAGCTCATCTAAAACAGATGCATATTGCAATCTAGCGCAATCTATCGGCTGCTTTAATTAACTTTTCATCTTTTGATATAGCTCGAATCGCTAAAAAAATAAAAACAAAAGGAAACAAAGATAGCCAGCTACCTGTAGAATAGGCGACTTCTATATTCTCAGCAATTAATTCTTGCGATTGTGCCAATTCGCTGCTTACCTGATCCACGAAATAAAATACTGAAACTACAAAAGCAGTCTGGAAAAATAAGGCAAGTTGAGCGATTTTAATTTGAACCGATCGCTTTCTAAATAAAAATACAGCAAACAACGCTACTAAAATGGTTGATATGGCCAAGCCCGGAATCAGCCAATTCGTATAGAGATATTCCCCTGTTCCTCTATCTATTAAACCCATCATGGTAAAGTCATTAGAAACTCCTTCGTATTGAATCGTAGCTAAAGAGAAATTAAATATCGCTGCATTAATCGCAAGAGCGACCAATAAAAATATGGTTTGTATCCGTTGTATCATAGCACAAAAATAACTGAAATAGGCTTGAGCAAGCAACAAATTTTCAAAATATATTAGAGGAATAATATGAAATCGCTAAAAGCTAAAAAGAATAAAAGTAGATTTGTTACTACAGAGAATAGTTGCAGAATCAATGAACAACAAAGAAGCTTTTAAACTCTTTTGCGAACGAAATACTGTTTGCCTTTTTGGGTCATACCAGTGGTGGGAATCAGTTGTGATAGATAATTGGGACGTTCTGCTGTATAAGAAAGGAGAAGAAGTATTGGCTTGCATGCCTTACTTATTAAAAAGTAAATGGGGGCAAAAAGCCATTATCCCCCCAATGCTAACTCCCTACCAAGGCATTTCCTATGCTATTCCACCAGATGGTAAATTTGACAAGCAACTATCTTTTATCCGCAAAGCACAAGAGTCACTAATTGAGCAACTGCCTGCTTGTGGCCTCTTTTTACGGCAATTTGACACTTATGAAAACTATTTATTACCTTTTTACTGGAACGATTATGAGTTAAAGGTTCGCTACACTTTTACACTTGACACACAACTAGAAGAATTAGATTTATTCGCTAATTTAAAAGATTCTCTTCGTAGAGAAATAAAAAAAGCAAAATCAGTGGGTGAGTTGGCTATCACGAAAGAAGCAAACACTTTATTTCAATTAAAAAAAGAAAACGCCAAATCTCATAATGAACCATTGAGTTACGATTTGGCTTATCTATCAAGAATCATTAATCTACAAAAAGATGATAAAGCCCAAATACAAGAAGTAACCATTGCTAATCGAACAATTGCATCATTACTTGTTTGTTGGGACGATCAACAATTATATTATACCTGTGGTGCCATTGACCCTGAATACAGAAATTCAGGAGCGCTAAGTTGGTTACTTTGGGAAGCCATCCTCTTAGCAAAAGAGAAAGGCTTGGTTTTTAATTTTGAAGGAAGCATGATCAAGAGCATCGAAAAATACTTTGCCAGCTTTGGTGCTACTCCAACCCCCTTCTTTGAAGTTAAGAAAATAAATAACCAACTTCTTAAGCCGTTTTTACGTAAAGTATAGACATCAGACAACCAATACGGAAAATTTCCGTCTTACCTAAAATAGACATTATGAAAAAAGTAATTATTGCTCTAGTATTGTTCTCTTCTATCCCTTTTTATTCCTGTGAAGACATTATTGATGAACTAGATCAATTAACTCAATTTGATTTAGAATTTTCAGAAAATTTCACCTATCCTGCAGCACCTTTTTTTGCTGACTCTATTCGTTTTGATGGGCCTCCCGTATCAACCAACTCTGATACAACATTCAAAACCAACAATACACAAAGAAGTCTTGTACAAGAAGTTAAATTAAAAAGTTTAGATATTTCTATTCTATCACCTGATTCAGGAAACTTTCAATTCATGGATTACATTCGAGTATTCATAATGGCTGACTTGAATGGAGACGGAATTTACTCAGATGACAATGAACGAATTGAAGTTGCCAACAAAATGGTTATTCCTCAAAATGTTGGGAAAGAATTAATTTTAGATCCTCTTCCAGGTGACTATAAGGAATTTGTTTTTCAAGAAGAAATTAAGCTTAGTTTGCAATATGGAACAAATAGAGCAACCACATTTCCGTTAGAGCTAGATATAAAGTCTATTTTTAATGTAAATGCAAAAGTATTGGGTGTCTAAGCATTCAATTTTTTAAAACCAATTAATAAAAAAAGCCCTCACTCAATCCTGAGTCAGGGCTTTTGTATGCAATAATTGAAATGGTCATTTTAGCGAAAGTAGATCATCTACACCAACCGGACGTTCAGCAATAAAGCCTTCTGCATAATCCACATTAATTAACCGTCCAAAATTGGACCAACGACCTTTTATATGGTGAATAAAATTCTCAGAAGAAATTGGCGAAGATGGCTCTTTTGAATTTGGATCATAAAATTGAGATGAGAACGCCATAATTGCATCAAGCTTTTGTTCAACATAGGGAGTTATATCTACTACAAAGTCAGGATTTATGTAATGGTCTTGAATGTAGTTGTACACTGCTTTCGGTCGCCATGAAGACTGAGTTTCCCCATTACTAGAAGTGAGCACTTTTCGAAGCCCAGAATAAAAACAAGCATCTGAGACCAGCTTACTAGCTCTGCCATGATCAGGGTGACGATCTGAAGGAGCATTGGACAAAACTACATCAGGCTGATACTTCCGAATGACCTCAATTATCTTGCGCTGATGCTCCTCGTCATTTGCGAAAAAACCATCCGCCATACCTAGATTTTCACGAACATGTATACCTTGAATTTTTGCAGAAGCCTCGGCTTCTTTTAGACGCAATTCTGCACTCCCCCGAGTACCTAATTCCCCTTGGGTAAGGTCTAATATGCCTACTTTTTTCCCTTGTGCAATGGACTTTATAAGTGTCCCTGTTGCACTAAGCTCTACGTCATCGGGGTGAACACCGATTGCTAATATATCTAGTTTCATATTATTTCCCTTCAATCCAATTGATGATTTCCGCTGATGCAGGACTCTCTTGAGGATTTACCATTCCAACATAATTTCCTTTTTCATCGATCAAGAACTTTTGAAAATTCCAACCAACTGGTGCATCCTCCACTCCATTTTCTGACTTATTAGTCAACCACTTATACAACGGATGGATATCTTCCCCTTTAACAGATATTTTTGACATCATAGGAAAAGATACACCATAGTTTTTAGCACAAAAAGCGTTTATTTCAGCATTTGAACCAGGCTCTTGAGCACCAAAATTGTTCGCAGGAAAACCAATAATGATGAATTCATCACCTCCATATTGCTTGTAAAGCTCTTCCAAGGTTTCATATTGTGGTGTTAGTCCACATTCAGATGCTGTGTTTACTACTAATACTTTTTTGCCTTTTAAACTAGACAGTTCAAAAGGTTTTTCATTAATATCATTAACGTTAAAATCGTAAAAATTCATATTCTGTCCATTTAAAATTGTAATCGATGTTAGAAAAATCGATAAGATTAAAACTATTTGTTTCATTATATAATTTTGTAAGTCAACATAAATATGCTGTAAAGGTTTAGGCAAAGATAAAGCAATTGAATAAATTTGTACCCTTGAATGATTAGCACTTGAAACAAATTCTATCACTTATCCAAAAAGACTTCTTGATGGAATATCGGCAACGATATGCCATCAATGGTATTGTGCTTTATGTTATTTCAACCATATTCGTTGCTTACCTTATCTTCAACCAACTAGAAGATACCAAAGTGTGGAATGCGTTGTTTTGGATTATCCTTCTTTTCTCGGCGACAAATGCTACCTCGAAAACATTTCAACACGAATCTGATAGTCGTTTTTTATACCTATACACCCTCGTGTCTCCGCATTCACTTATTCTAGCAAAAACAATTTACAATATGTTACTTATTGTATTTGTTGGACTTGTTCACCTCATTTTTTTTAGTCTACTAATCGGTAATCCAATTGAAAATTTAAGCCTTTTTGCAGCAGGATTAGTTTTAGGAAGCATGGGAATAGCATCGGTGCTTACTTTTATTTCTGCTATTGCTGCAAAAACGAATAACAACACCACGTTAATGGCCATCTTAAGCTTTCCAATTATGCTTCCTCTACTATTAACAGTTATTAAGGTTTCCACACTGTCTGGCGTTGGATTTGGTTTTGAGGAAGGTGGGATTTATTTGCTCGTTTTAGGACTGATTAATCTAGTAATTATCACATTAGCATATATATTATTTCCGTACCTTTGGAGAGCTTAAATATAGCCTAATTTCAGTGCTCAAAAAGCCACTATAGTTATGAAAAATTGGTGGAAAATACTCGCATTTTTGCTCCTTCTCTTTACCGTGATTGGCGGTTTCCTTATTGAAGTCCCTAAACAAGTTATTCTTTACGAGACCATACGCAACTTGTATTTCCATGTACCCATGTGGTTTTCAATGATATTTCTATTTCTGCTTTCGGTCGTCTACAGTATCAAGTATCTCTCTTCATCAAACATGGAGCACGATACCATTGCAAAGCAAATGGTCAACACAGGAATTATATTTGGTATTCTTGGTTTGTTAACTGGAAGTATTTGGGCTAAATTCACATGGGGAGCTTACTGGACAAATGATATCAAATTAAACGGCTCTGCGATTACGATGCTAGTCTATTTCGCTTATTTGATTCTCAGAAGCTCGATGGATGAAGAACAAAAAAGAGGAAGAATAGCTGCAGTCTATAACATTTTTGCTTTTGTAATGTTAATTGTATTCATAGGTGTACTGCCAAGAATGTATGATTCATTACATCCCGGAAACGGTGGAAATCCTGCATTTGACTCCTACGATTTAGATAGTAATATGCGATTGGTTTTTTACCCAGCAGTTATCGGTTGGATTTTATTATCACTTTGGATTGCCAACTTAAATATTCGAATTAATAAATTGAAAGATAGAGAGGAATGAAATTTTACATAGCATTTATATTATCAATACTCATTCAAGTAGTCTCGGCTCAAGAAACTATTGAAATGGCCGATAAAATGAGGTCTGAAGGGAAAATTTATGTCGTTGTAGCTGTTATAGCGATCATCCTAACTGGGCTATTTATCTACCTCTTCTCTATTGATAGAAAGATAAGTAGATTAGAAAAAAACACATCATTATGAAAAAGATACACATCATAGGCATTATTATAGTAGCCGTTTCCATTGGTGTAATCATGAGTACACTAGCTGATGCAGCAACATATGCGCAGTTTTCAGTAGTCGAAAATAACCCTGGAAAAGAATTTCAAGTAGTAGGGAAGCTAGCAGAAAACAGCAACATTTCCTACGATCCAAAAGTGAATGTAGACTTGTTCACCTTCAACATGGTGGATAACGAAGGCATTGAAAAGAAAGTATATTTCCACGGTGCAAAACCTCAGGATTTTGAACGTTCAGAGCAAGTAGTAGTTACTGGAAAAATAGAAAAAGGAGAGTTTCACGCGGATAAAATCCTGATGAAATGCCCATCTAAATACAATAATGGTAATCAAGAAGGTTTTACTGAAATAGAGGCAAATACTTAGTAGTCAATATGGATATAAATTATGTCGGAGAAAATCTTCTCTCAGGTCAGATTGGAAATCTATTTATCATTTTATCATTCGTCTGCTCTGGTTTAGCAGCGTTTTCCTATTTTAAAGCACTTAACTCAAATGAAATTGAAGCGGCTTCTTGGAAAAAGATGGCACGATCTTTCTTTTATATCCACGTAGCGAGTATTCTTGGAATGGTCAGTATCTTATTTTACTTGCTATTCAACCACCATTTTGAATACTATTACGTTTGGCGACACTCATCTACAGATTTGGCCATGCGTTATATTTTCTCTTGCTTTTGGGAAGGTCAAGAAGGTAGCTTTATGCTGTGGTCTTTATGGCATGGTATATTAGGCATTATTTTGATGAACACTTCAAAGAAATGGGAAAATGGCACCATGTCCATCCTATCTTTGGTGCAACTGCTTTTGGGAAGTATGTTGTTAGGAGTTTATGTCTTCGATATCCAAATTGGAAGCAATCCATTCATATTGCTCAGAGAACATCCGGACATGATCATCCTTCCATTTGTTCAAAACCCTGAATACTTAAGCTTTGTGGAAGGCACAGGTCTTAATCCATTGCTACAGAACTATTGGATGACTATTCATCCACCTATTGTATTTTTAGGGTTCGCGCTAACTCTTATCCCTTTTACATTTGCACTTACTAGTTTATACACAAAAGAGTACACGTCTTGGCTAAAGCCTGCATTACCTTGGACTTTCTTCGGAATTGCAGTATTAGGGTTAGGAGTATTAATGGGAGGTGCTTGGGCTTATGAAGCGCTCAGTTTTGGAGGTTTCTGGGCTTGGGATCCAGTTGAAAACTCCTCATTAGTACCATGGTTAATATTAGTTGGAGCAGGTCACCTAATGTTGATTAATAAGGTAAAGCCAAACTCCATGTTTAGCACCTATCTTTTTTCTATACTTTCCTTTTTGTTAGTGATGTATTCATCATACCTGACTAAAAGTGGGATACTTGGAGAGACTTCTGTCCACTCTTTTGCTGATGGATTGCCGGGGCAACTAATTTTTATTCTGCTATTCCTCGTAATTGGCGCATTTTTGATGTTAGCTATTCGCTATAAACAATTGCCTAAGCAACAGAAAGAGGAAGAACTCTGGTCGCGGGAATTCTGGATGTTCTTGGGTACTCTAGTACTTCTTATATCTTGTTTTCAAATCACCTTTTCAACGAGTATACCGGTAATAAATGCCATTTTTGGGACTGAAATGGCACCGCCAACCAATGCCAACGAGCATTACAATTCATGGCAATTACCACTAGCTACATTGGTTGCCATTTTTATAGGAATTGGGCACTACCTAAAATACAAAAAGACAGATAGCAAAAAGTTTTTCAAGGATACGGCTGTTTCGGCAATTCTATCTCTAATAATTACAATATCCGTAGCTATGAGCTTGCAGTTTCAGCACTATTATCATGGTTTGTTAATGTTTGCAGCAACTTATGCTGTAGTGGCGAATGCCGATTATTGGTTCCGAATCCTAAAAGGAAGTATCAAAAAGTCAGGTGCTGCTATAGCTCACATTGGATTTGGTTTGCTACTTATTGGAGCGCTTATATCTGCAGGGAACAAGGAAATTATCTCTAGAAATAACTCCGGTATCGAGATCAAAATGAATGAAAATGAAAATGCCAATAAAGAGAACATCATGCTTATTAAGGGTGACACTGTTCTTATGGGCAATCATTTCATCAGCTACGAAGGGAGAGAAAAAGAAGGACATAACATCTATTATAAAGTCAACTACTATCAATTAGACGATAATGGAAAATATGAACGTCAATTTCAGTTGAAGCCTTTTGTACAACTAAATGAGCAAATGGGTAATGTACCAGAGCCAG
This sequence comes from uncultured Acidiluteibacter sp., assembly GCA_965660325.1. GTDB lineage: Bacteria > Bacteroidota > Bacteroidia > Flavobacteriales_E > Vicingaceae > Acidiluteibacter. The sequence goes on along the minus strand of CBFHZL010000041.1, from coordinate 11,185 downwards.
CCACCAAGCACTTTTGGTCAAAAGATATATTCACCCACGTAACGTATGCTGATTTAGATGACCCTGCGCTTGATGACCCCAATGCCTACGAAGAAGCAGATACCAACCTTGTAAAAGTTGGTGACACATTATTTGCAACGAACAGTATCATTGTAGTGCGTGAAGTAATTAAAGACATTGATTTAGACTCCAGCAACCTCAAAGAGGGAGATATTGCTGTCGGGCTTAAGCTAGAAGCGATGAATGTGAAAGGTAGAGTCTACGAAGCTTCTCCCACCTTAGTGATTAGAGATAATAGGATTTTCAGTATTGCAGACGAAGTCGATGAGTTAGGACTGAAATTCAATTTCAAAAAGATTAATCCAGAAACCGGAGAGTTCACCATACTAAAACAAGAAAAGTCTTCCAATGCGTCTGATTTTATTATCATGCAAGCAATTGTTTTTCCATACATTAATATTTTGTGGATTGGGTGTATTATTATGACTCTCGGCAGTATTATCGCGGTTATCAATCGGATTCGATTTCCAAAATTAAGATCGTAAATTATTATGGCTATAGCATTTAAGAAAAAAAGAATTACCCTTATTGGTGCAGGAAACGTTGCTACAAACCTCGGAGTAGCTCTTAGATCTAAAGGACACTTTATCCATCAAATATACAGCAGAGGACAGCAAAACGCTATGATTCTTGGGCATTCTTTGAACTGTGATTACACCACCAAGATTTCTGAACTTACAGACAATACAGATCTAATTATTCTAGCTGTGCATGATGACAGTATAAGTGCAGTTTTAAAGCAACTAAAAATAAAAAACCGCTTAATTGTTCACACTTCAGGAACTACTCCGTTAACAGTATTTGAGGAACAAGGATTTAAAAAGTTTGGTATTTTTTATCCCCTTCAGACATTTTCTAAACATGATGTAGAGAGCCTTCTACCTATTCCAATAAGTGTGGAAGCTCCCAATAAAAAAATTGAAAGTGAGCTCCTTGAAATTGCAAGTAGCATTTCTAATAAGGTATTCTTGTTGGACTCCGAGAAACGCAAAGCACTTCACGTAGCAGCAGTTTTTGCTAATAATTTCAGTAATTATATGTTCCAAATTTCTCATCAAATACTAGAGAAAGAAAACATTTCATTTGAATTAATTAAGCCGCTCATTAAGAGAACTGTTGAAAAATTAGATGGCAATACTCCTGCAGAAGCTCAAACAGGTCCTGCAGTTAGAAACGATCAAAAAATTATTAGTAATCATATTGAGTTTTTAAAGGACCACAAAGAGTTCCAACAAGTATATGCACTTTTAAGCGAAAGCCTAACCAAAAGCAAAAAGTAAAATGAGTAATTTCAAATCAGCACTTAAGACAATTAATACTTTTATACTCGATGTGGATGGCGTGCTGACGAATGGAAGTGTGCTAGTATTGCCTGACGGAGAACAAGTAAGGCAATTTAACATCAAAGATGGCTATGCCCTTCAATTAGCGGTGAAGCTTGGTTACCATATTGAAATCATCTCTGGAGGTACTTCTGAATCAGTTCGCAAACGACTAAATGGACTAGGTATTGAGCATGTGAATTTAGCGTGTAAAGATAAAATGGCCGTTTTTAATAAATGCATCCAAAAGCATGGGCTTGTTCCTGAGAACATCCTCTATGTTGGCGATGACATTCCTGACTATGAGGTGATGAAAGCCGTGGGATTAGCATGTAGTCCGAATGATGCTGCTGAAGAAATAAAAAGTATTTCACATTATGTATCGCCTAAAGGTGGTGGACAAGGCTGCATTAGAGATATTCTAGAGCAAACCATGAAAATACAAGGTAGATGGTTTGATGCAACAAAGTTTGATGCAGAAACCGCAGCTGGTATTGGACATCAATTTGGGTGGTAAGTACCCTAAAATTACATTTAATACCATTTTTTACTCGGGATGTAAATTATAATATCCTGATAAAATCGCTATATTTAACTGATTATATACCAACAAACTCTAATCATTTAAAGATATGCGAAACCTAATAATCGCAATAATTGCATTTAATCCTGCCATTTTACTTGCTCAAGAGACCACTTCAATAGCTGATCAATTAAGAAATGAAGGAAAACTAAAAGAAGCGATAACTGCATATGATTCTCTTTATAAGGTAGATCCTACCAACCGCAATAATACATACAATTATGCCTGCGCACACGCTTTGATGAAAAACAAAGATTCAGCTTTTCATTACTTAAATATTGCAACTGCAAAAGACTCTATGACGGCTCCCCTGAATGATCCTGACTTTTACTTTTTAATAGAAGATGAGCGTTGGGGATTATTTGAGGACAAGATGATAGAGCGAATAATCGCGAAGTATGACCCATACACTGATCCTGAACTGACAAAGGAGTTGTGGCGAATGAAGGTAAAAGACCAAGCTTTTTATTATCACCTTCAGGTAGCTAACGAACAAAATGGGGTGGGATCACCGGTAGTAAGAGCTATCTGGGAATTAAAACACCTCATTAATACTGAAAACCTAGCTCGATTAGAGGAGATTATTGCAGAACATGGGTGGCCTAAGCGAACTGATGTGGGGAATAGCGCTGCACAAACGGTATTTTTAATTATCCAACACGCAGACCTTGACGTTCAGAAAAAATACCTCCCGATAATGAAGGAGGCTGCTGATAAAAAGGAAGCAAGTTGGTCTGCTCTTGCTATGCTATTGGATCGTGTAGAAATGCGAGAGGGACGACCACAAATATACGGCTCTCAAATTAGCAGAAATGAAGAGGGAGCATACATAGTATATGAATTGATCGAACCAGAATATGTGAACCAGCGAAGAAAAGAAGTTGGCCTACCTCCAATCGAAGAGTATGTAAAAAACTGGAACATCACTTGGGAGGTGGAACAGAAAGAGAAATAAAAAAGCCTCATCTCAATTAAGAAATGAGGCTCTTCAAATGGTGTATGTTCTTATTAACTAATCGTAATCGGATTGTCTACTTTGGTTTTCAATAGTGCCAGCTCAATGACTTCGATCATTTCCGTCACATAATGGAACTTTAATCCTTTTAGATAACTTTCGTCGATCTCTTTGATGTCTTTTTCATTATCTGCAGAAAGAATAATCTCTTTGATATCAGCTCGCTTAGCAGCCAAAATTTTCTCTTTGATTCCTCCGACAGGTAATACTCGTCCTCTTAGCGTTATTTCGCCGGTCATTGCGACATTTCTCTTCACTTTTCGCTGCGTAAATGCAGAAGCCAAAGCTGTTAGCATAGCAATACCTGCAGATGGGCCATCTTTTGGTGTAGCTCCTTCCGGCACGTGAATGTGTACATTCCAATTCTCAAATATATCGGTCGTTAAGTTTAAGTTATCTGCGTGTGCTTTAAGATATTCTAGTGCCAATGTAGCAGATTCCTTCATCACATTACCTAAGTTACCGGTCAATGTGAATTTACCCTTACCTTTACTTAAGCTGGTTTCTATAAAAAGAATGTCACCCCCAACTGATGTCCAAGCTAATCCTGTTACTACGCCGGCTACATCATTTCCTTGATACTTATCCTTTGAATGTCCCGGTCCAAGTATGGATTGTAAATCATCAACCGAAATGGTTGGATTGTATTCTTCCTCAAGTGCTATTGACTTGGCCACGTAACGAACAATACTTGCAAGCTTTTTCTCTAATCCTCTAACACCCGACTCTCTAGTATGCTCTTCGCACACTTTCTCTATTACTTGCTTCGAAATCGAAATATCAGCTTTTTTTATACCATGATTCTTAATTAAATTGGGAATCAAGTGTTTTTTGGCTATTTCAATTTTCTCTTCTACCGTATATCCATTAATTTCAATAATTTCCATCCTATCGCGCAAAGCCGGTTGTATAGAGGACAAATTATTAGCGGTAGCAATGAATAAAATCTTAGAAAGATCGTAATCCATTTCTACAAAGTTGTCATAAAAAGTTCCATTTTGTTCTGGATCCAACACTTCTAGCATCGCGGAAGAAGGGTCTCCATGGTGATCAGATCCCAATTTATCAATTTCATCCAAAACAAAAACAGGATTTGATGTTTTGGTCTTTTTTAAACTTTGTAAAATACGACCAGGCATCGCCCCAATATAGGTTTTACGGTGTCCTCTGAGTTCTGCTTCATCGCGCAAACCACCTAAAGACATGCGCACGTACTTTCTACCCAATGCTTCCGCAATTGACTTACCCAATGATGTTTTACCAACTCCAGGAGGTCCATAAAGGCATAAAATTGGCGACTTCATATCACCCTTTAGTTTTAAAACAGCGAGGTGCTCAACGATCCTCTTTTTCACTTCTTTTAAGCCAAAGTGGTCGCGATCCAATACTTTTTGAGCTCGTTTTAAATCAAACTTGTCTTTGGTATACTCTTCCCATGGAAGATCAATAAGCGTCTCAATATAATTCACTTGAACGGAATATTCAGCAGAAGCTGAATTCATACGCTGCAGTTTACCCAGCTCTTTTTCAAATCGTTCTTTTACCGATTTAGGCCACTTCTTTTTAAGTGCCTTTTTCTTGTACTCTTCCACTTCTTGCTCTTGTGGATTTCCGCCCAACTCTTCCTGAATCATTTTCATTTGCTGATGCAAGAAGTATTCTTTCTGTTGCTTATCAATGTCCGTCTTTACCTTGCTTTGTATGTCGTTTTTCAACTCCAGCATTTGAAGGTCTTTTGACAAATGTGTCAACAGCATCAATGCTCGTTCCTTGGTATCTTTTTCCGTCAAAATATTCTGCTTCTGCTCTACGGTTGCGTTCATATTAGACGCAATAAAATTGATCAAAAACGAATTGCTATCAATATTTTTAATGGCAAAAGAAGCCTCAGAAGGCAAATTTGGAGAATTCTCTATAATACGGAGCGACATGTCTTTAATAGACTCAATTAAAGCAGCAAAGGCATCATCAGTAGGCACGTCACCAACTTCATAAACACCTATGTTTGCTTTGTGATACGGCTCTAACTCCGTAAACTCAAGCAACTCAAATCGCTTTTTTCCTTGAATTATAACGGTCGTATTACCATCAGGCATCCGAAACATTTTCAAAATGCGGGCAACAGTTCCCACCTTATTCATTTGCTCAATCGTCGGGTCTTCTACCTTATCGTCCAATTGGGCCACTACACCAATCGTTTTATCTCCTTTGTTGGCATCTTGGATCAACTTAATTGATTTATCGCGGCCTACGGTAATTGGGATAACTACTCCTGGAAATAAAACGGTATTTTTTAATGGTAATATGGGTAATGAATCTGGAATCTCCTCAGAGTTCATGCTCTCCTCATCTTCCGTAGTCATCAATGGTATAAATTCTGTTTCTTCATCAACCGCTTCAGAAAAATTCAAGTGGTCGAAATCAAAGCTCTTCTTCATGTATATCCTTTCTATTTTTAGTCATAATGGCAGTAAATTCATGTTTACTCCCCTATTCTAATTTCCAAACCCTATAATTCAAGGGTTGTGCCATTTTTTATAATCGGAAATAATGACAAATATTAATATTCAGTAGTATGTTCAAATACAAATTTGATGATTTGCCGGTCTTCATTTGTTAAATCGATTCCTCTTCGTTCCATCATTCGTTGAGCAACCTCGTAGGCTTTATCAAGCGCATAAGTATCATTGTTTCCCCAACTAAAGCTCGGAATGTATTTAGAAGGAAAGCCGCCTTCAAAGATAGTAGCAAAGATACCAACTACTGTACCTGTATTAAACATAGTATTAATACTACTCTTTGAGTGGTCACCCATGGCTAATCCACAAAACTGTAAACCGGTGTTTTCCATTTGATGGGTGGTGTAGTTGTAACAACTCACTTCCCCATAATTGTTTTTTAAATTTGAATTATTAGTATCTGCTCCCAAGTTGCACCATTCTCCGATAACCGCATTTCCAAGATATCCTTCATGTCCTTTGTTGGAGTAGCCCATTATTATGGAATTGTTTACTTCACCTCCCACCTTACAATGCGGCCCCAAAGTAGTTGGTCCATAAATCTTTGCAGAGCACTTTAAAGTAGCATGCTCACCCATTGCAAAAGGCCCTCGTATGATAGACCCTTCCATTACAGTCGCCTGCTCACCGATGTAAATTGGTCCGTTTTTGGTGTTCAATATACATGCTTCTACTCCTGCTCCTTCTTCAATAAAAATTAAGGATGGATCACCTAGCACACGATTAGACTCATCTAGTTTTTGTGATTCTCTTCCAAGTGTAATCGAATTAAAGTCTGCTGTCAGCACATTTCCATTATTCAAAAACAGGTCACTCCAATGATGAATCAAAAGTACCTCAAAATCGATTAGTTGCGTCCCTTCTATCGATTGCACATCGGTATAGGTTAACTCCTCATTATTTTTAAATGCGATTATCTCGTCATTCTTAAAGAGCACTTCATCTTTTTCAAGCGCTGATATCGTTGACCACAGTTGCTCGTTTGGTATCACCCGAGCATTGATATATACATTCTGCGTACTATAGCATACTCCATATTTCTCTGATAAGTAGTCTTCCGTGAGAAAAGAAATCTCCGTTTCCCCTGAATCAATCGATTCTGAAAGTAGACGACCCCATTTTTCTGCAATGGTATCAATACCAATCCGCAACTGAGCAGCAGTACGTGTAAAAGTAAATGGCAAAAGATCTGTCCTGTAGTGATCGTCAAAAAGAATAATATTCATAGCAAACATATTATGAATCAAAAGTAATTAAAAAGAGGAGGCTTTATTCCACCAAGACTTTACTAAATTTGCAACGATGTATAGAAAAGATCAAGTGAAAGGTATTGTTGCAATCAGCTTATTTAGCATAATAGGCGTTAGCTTTTTTGTGTTTGGCGATGATAGTCCAATTACTAAATATACGGCGATGATTGCTTTTCTCATTTGGTTGGTTTCAATCTATATAATTGGTAAAAAATTCGATAAAAAAGACTAAGCGATGTTTGGAGATATGATGGGCAAGTTGCAAGAAATGAAGCAACAAACAGAAGAGATCAAAAAAAGACTAGACACCATTAGCGTTGACGGTGAAGCTGAGGGAGGAAAAGTAAAAGTAGTGGTTACAGCAAATAAAAAGGTAACTTCCATTGCCATTAGTGATGAATTGATGGCTGACGGAGACAAAGAACAAATTGAAGACCTCACAATGATTGCCTTAAATAAGGCACTGGCAAAAGCTGAAGAAGTATCCAATGCCGAAATGGCAGGAGCGGCAAAAGGCTTTCTTCCGGGGATGGGGTTATAAAATTTTAAGTGCTATTGGTGTAATCCTAATTGAAGGCCAATAGTCATGTTAGGAAATTCACCGTAGTTGTTGTCTCCTTCAAACACATCGGATAATCGATAACGAACATCTATTGCAAAGCGGTTGAAACCTATTCGAGCTGAAACCCCATATGCGTAATCGGTCATATAATCGAGGTGATAATCTTTCACTAAAGTTTCATCTGCCCCCGGCACTGCATCATCATTTCTGGTATAATGAACGGTTCTATAATTCCAATTGGCATAAGCACCTAAATCCAAAAATATGCCTGCCGAGTGTTCCTTGTTTTTAAATTTAAACCGATTAAAAACAAGTAATTCTAATGCATTTATAGCGAGCATTTCTTTGTCGTGAAGTTCTCCATCAGGCACATTTTTACTCGAGTCTTGCTTAGGTAAAAAACGCGTTCTGAGGTAAGAAAAATCAAACCCTACTTCATACACCTTACTCAGTTTATATTTATTTCTAAAACCTACGCTGAATGTTGAAGAGTTTCCATACTTCAAGTTAGAGCTGTCACCCTCAGATGGTCCGACAATAAAGCCATAAGCCAAAAAGGCATGCGTATATTTTGATTTATTCGGCCCCTTCTTAGGAATAGTTAAATCATCCAAGTTCCGATTGTATTCATCCATTGATTCCTTTTGGGCAAAAAGGGAAATAGAAAAGAAAAAGAATAGAAATAATGGAAGAATACGCATTGGTCTGTAATTTGGCAATTGAATATAATCCAACAAATATATGATAATTGATTTTCGAAGCGATACGGTAACCCAACCAACTGAAAAAATGTTGAAAGCAATGATGCAAGCAACGGTTGGTGATGATGTACTAGGCGATGACCCCACAACGATTGAACTTGAAGAATACGCGGCTGATCTTTTTGGAATGGAAGCTGCTCTTTTTTGTCCATCTGGAACGATGACCAATCAAATTGCCATTAAGGTGCATACCAATAGCCCAGGAGAAGTTATCTGTGGTGACTTATCGCATATCTATCATTATGAGGGAGGTGGTATAGGATTTAATGCAGGACTTTCAACTCGATTAATTGCGGGAGACAAGGGCAAGATTACAGCAGAACAAGTCGCTATGCACATCAACCCTGATGATATTCATGCGCCTCCAACTCAATTGGTATCGTTGGAAAATACCATCAACAAAGGTGGTGGTGGAATTTATGATTTTTCTGAAATCAAAAAAATAAAGGCGTTATGTGAGCTGCATCAAATTCCACTTCATTTAGATGGAGCTAGGTTATTCAACGCTATTGCAGAAACAGCAGAAACAGAAAAAGACTACGGAAAAAACTTTGATTCTATCTCCATTTGTTTGTCAAAAGGATTAGGCGCTCCAATTGGGTCCCTATTACTTGGAAAAAAAGAGTTCATAAAAAAATCACGAAGAATCCGAAAGATACTTGGAGGTGGAATGCGACAAACCGGTTTTATAGCGGCCGCAGGATTACATGCATTGCAGTTTCATCGTGAACGACTAACAGAAGATCACAAATTGGCGAAAAGAATTGGTGAGGTATTAATTGATCAACACTTTGTAAAATCTTTACAACCAATAGAAACCAACATTATCATTTTCGAACACACCGAAAAGTACCAAACAGAAGAGTTATTAAAAAACATGTCTAAACTTGGTATAAAAGCAGTGAAAATGGGCCACCAAAAGATTCGATTTGTTACACATTTAAACCTCCCATCGAATACCTTAGAATTTGTTCAGAGTAAACTACCAACATTAAAATAGTGGCACCAGTTGATAAATCAACGAATTTAAGCAACAAACAAAAGTTGCATCTTTTATAATTTTATTAGTTTTGTCCACCAAACAAAATCAATCTTTAAAAGAAAATAAGATGTCCTATAGCAATATTGTAGACCTACTAGGAAAAGATGCAGACCATCTTTTGAATCATGAGAGTAAGACCATAAGTAAAGATATGTTGCATTTACCTGGTGCAGACTTTATTGACCGATCTTTTAAAGATACCAATAGAAGTCCCCAGGTTTTAAGAAGTTTACAAGCGTTGTATGGCCATGGTAGGTTAGCAAATACAGGCTACTTGAGTATACTGCCAGTTGACCAAGGCATAGAGCATTCTGCAGGAGCATCTTTTGCTCCAAACCCAGTTTTCTTTGATCCAGAGAATATTGTAAAGTTGGCCATTGATGGAGGATGTAATGCAGTAGCTTCTACATTTGGTGTTTTAGCAGCAAGTTCAAGAAAATACGCCCACAAAATTCCATTCATTGTAAAATTAAATCACAATGAATTTTTAAGTTATCCTGAAACGTTTTCTCAGATCTCTTTTGGATCAGTAGACGAAGCTTGGAATCTAGGAGCTACAGCAGTTGGAGCAACTATTTATTTTGGATCAGAAGATAGCAACCGCCAGATTGTTGAAATCGCCCAAGCATTTGAGCGGGCTCACGAATTAGGAATGGCTACTATTTTATGGTGCTACTTAAGAAACTCGGACTTCAAGAAAGACGGTGTAGATTATCACACTGCTACAGACATAACTGCTCAAGCAAATCACTTAGGGGTGACAATACAAGCAGACATCATCAAACAAAAATTACCAACGAATAATGGTGGATATAACGCTATTAACTTTGGTAAAACACATAAAAAGGTATACACTGATTTGACTACCGACCATCCAATTGACTTGTGTCGATATCAAGTAGCAAACTGCTACATGGGCCGAAATGGGTTAATTAATTCAGGTGGAGCATCAGCAGGTTCATCAGATTTAGCGGATGCGGTAACCACTGCAGTAATCAACAAGCGTGCAGGTGGACATGGGTTAATTTCAGGCAGAAAAGCATTTCAAAAACCAATGAAAGAAGGTATTCAACTACTGAACACCATTCAGGATGTGTATCTTTCAAACGACATTACCATAAGCTAAAAAAATTGGAGGCAGAAGAGCATATGAGTTGGTTCAAACGAATAAAAGAGGGTATCCTTACTCCGACCAAGGAAAAAAAGGAACTACCTGAGGGGTTATGGTATAGTTGCCCAAAGTGCAAACATGTAGTACCTAACAATGATCACTTAGAAAATCAAAAGGTTTGTGAGGAGTGTGGTTACCACGAAAGAGCAAACTCCGAGGAGTATTTCCAAATTATCTTTAATGAGGGAAAATACTTTGAGCTCAATCCGAACATGACTTCAGGTGATCCGTTAAAATTTACTGACACAAAAAAATATACTGACAGATTAAAGGCTACACAGAAAAAAACAAAACTTAAAGACGCTGTAAGAACAGCTGTTGGAAGTGTAGATAACAACCAATTGGTTGTTGCAGCTATGGATTTCGCCTTTATTGGTGGTTCTATGGGTTCTGTAGTGGGTGAAAAAATTGCAAGAGCAATCGATTACTCTATAGAACATAAGATTCCTTTTTTGATGATTTCGAAATCAGGTGGAGCACGAATGATGGAAGCTGCATTTTCATTGATGCAAATGGCGAAAACATCTGCTAAACTGTCGCAGTTATCAAAAGCAGGTATACCTTACATTTCTTTGTTAACAGACCCTACAACAGGTGGTATTACTGCCTCTTTTGCCATGCTTGGTGATATCAACATAGCAGAGCCAGGTGCTTTGATTGGTTTCGCAGGGCCACGTGTAGTGAAAGAAACCATTGGAAAAGATTTACCAAAAGATTTTCAAACCTCTGAATTCTTGCTTGAGCATGGATTCTTAGATTTTATCGTGAATAGAAAAGAGTTAAAATCGAAATTAAATCAGGTATTGAATTTATTTAAAAATTAAGTCAAAAAAGCAAAGTATTAAATAATATTATTACATTTGCACCCTTAAAATTTACAAGAATAAAAGATTAGATATG
>CBFHZL010000040.1:4739-20339 GCA_965660325.1 uncultured Acidiluteibacter sp. | reverse complement strand
TCCTAATCCCCATCCACGTTTTTTGGTGGTAAATCCTGGCTCAAAAATGGTCTTTTTCTGACTCTTCAGCATTCCTTTGCCCGTATCGGTGATATCGATATAGACATATTGCGTTTGGTCAATTACCCGAATACTAATTTGTCCGTTCCCATCCATAGCATCTACCGCATTTTTAATAATGTTTTCTAGCACCCACTCAAATAGAGGAATATTTAGGCTTGCAATTACCTCTTCTTTATCAGAAGTTTCAAATGAGAACTGTACTTTTTGAGATATTCGTGCTCTAAAATACGCCAATGAATCTTCTATTACTGTATTTAAATTTTCTTGCTGCAATGAAGGAACTGAGCCAATCTTAGAGAATCGCTCGGTAATGGTCTCCAAGCGCTTTACATCGTTCCCCATTTCATCAATGGTGGCATCATCTACATTTTTCATTTTCAACACTTCCAGCCAAGCCAAAAGCGACGAAAGTGGCGTGCCTAACTGGTGAGCCGTTTCTTTAGCCATCCCTACCCAAACTTGATTTTGCTCTACATTTCTAGCTGTACTAAACAGGTAGTAGGCTATGATTAAGAAGAGTGCTATAATTCCAAATTGGATAAAAGGATAGACTTTCAATTGCTTCAAGAGTGGTGAATCTGCGTAATAAATATAGTTGATGTCGCCATTACCGATGTCGATTTTGATCGGTTTGTTTTGCGCCTCCATTTCCACTATTTGTTGCGCTATGTAAGTGCTATCTGACGAAAGTGTGGTGTCGATGTTTCCAAAGGCAATTACCGCAGCGTGTGAACTGTCGGTATAAATTACAGGTACAGAGGCTGAATTAATGATAATGTCATCATTTAGTGATTCTATCTGATTTTGTAGCACTTTTCTTAATTCAGAAAATATAGTAGATTCTTTGTAATACAGATAATTTCGCTCGTTTTTGTAATAGGCGATTTCGATGGGTTCGTTGTTTTCTTTTAAGGCAATTAACTCATCCTTCAATGCTTGTTCGTTGTTTGAAACTTCTTCAGGAAAGTTTTTATTGGAGACAATTTTGCCATTTCCATCGGTTAAAATAAGTGGAATAGTGGTGTTGGAGAATAGAATCTGCGTGTAAAAACTTAAGTCTTCTTCTACGCCAGAAGTAACGACTCTTCGGTTGGCTTCCGCCCAAATTTCTACTCGTTTGCGTTCTTCTTCAGAAATGGTATTGAATAATTCGTTGGTGTAATTAACAAGCTCGGCCTTTTTTACAATCGCTTCCGCCCACGATTTTACTTTTAGTTTTTCTTCTGAGGCAATTTGATTAACTAATACATTGGTATACCACAATGATACCAAGATAATTAGTGCAGCAACTACTGCTAATCCATATTTCCACCGCTGCTTTTTAGAATAAATATTCAACTCTCCGCTCTCTTTTAAATGCTATATATTGACGTTTTAAAAACGTAAATGGATGCCACCAAGGTAAGCATTACGGTGCTTTTTCTTCGTATTCTTCTTCATTTGGTTGAGAAATTTTATTTAAAAACTTCCCTAAGCCGCTTCTCTTTTCTTTTTTAGCTGCTTCTTCCTCTTGCGTTTGATCTGCTTTTTTAGGATCGATTTTGGCTTCATCCCATTCCATTTCAAATGCTTGTTTCTTTACCTGCGGAGGAGTATTCGTTTTTACAGTAGTGTCTTTTTTAAATAGACCAAACTCTTCTTTCAGCATGCTTTTGACTACTTTTTTCTCCTTTTTGAGGCCTTCCTTCCAATACGATTTTAGAGCATCGGTATCATAGCTGATGTCGGGATTACTTAAGTTTCCACTCATTTTTATGAACAACCTCGTTTTACCCAATCCATCATCTTCGATTTGTCCAAACTCTGATTGTCTTTTTCTCGCTTCTCGTGCTTTGTTTCCAAGAATATCATTTAGCAAGAGTTCAATACGGTAGTTGATGTCATTGTTGAAACTGTGAGATCCTTCTAAGGTTAAATTTAGAGCCGTAGAATTGATGTCAAACGATGGGATAAATATGCGCTCATTTTTAATGATGATCTGATTGCTCAACGTTGCAAATTTGATGTGCTTTAAGTCGGATAATGCAACGTAATCTGAAAGGGCTTCCAACGAAGCAAAGTTAATTAGTTCACCATTTTTAATGTCCAAGTCGGCTTGTACTTCTAGGCTTTTGGAGTTTAGCTCAAAGTCTTTTGACCATTCAGAGTAGAAGGTTACGCCGCATGTTCCACTTCCTTTTATATTTTCAGCTTTAAGTGTTTCTTGCCCAAAATTTCCAAAGTCGGTGAACAGCTGCGAGATGTTGATATCACTTAGTAACGCATCCGACGAAATGATAATTTTATCCGCAGGTTGAGTATTCACAATCAGGTTACCTTTCGCAGTTCCCTCCATGGTTTTAAAGGCCACATTGGTCACTTTTAGTTGTTTGTTTTGTAGCCCGATAAAAGCGGTAGAGTTGGAGAAACTAAATTTTCTAAAGCTCAAGCTGTCAATTCTGCTGTCTAGAAATAAGCTAATCCGATCTGAAATTTCTAGTTGGTATGCGCTGTCGCTCGATGGAGTCGTTTCATCAGAAAGTAATAATTCATCTAAAAAGATACGCTTAGAGCGCAAGCTTGCATCCATTCTCAAAGATTCATCTTCGGAGAATAAAAAACCAACCACATTGTAAAGCATACCATTGAAATTAAAGTCGCTGCGGTTGATATTTCCTTTTAATGCAGTAGCTTTAATATCGTTATTCTTGATGGTGAGAGAACCCGATATATTTTTAAGTTGCTGCGGACGGTCCTGCAGCTCAAAACCGACCTCTTTTAAGATGACCTCTCCGGTAGTAGCTGCCTTCTTCCAATCCTGCAGCGTAAAGTCATTTAATGAGCTAATACGTCCTTTTGTTGATAGGTTCACGCTGACTTCTCCACTTACATTTCTTACGGTAGTTACATTCATAAATGGCAGTACTTCAGCTAAAACTAATGCTACGTTTCCGTTAAACTGAAATGATGGGTCATTAAAATCGTCTATCCAAAGATTACCGTTTACACTTCCTTTTCCGAAAGTTGCATCAATATCTTCTAGTGCTACAAAAGAAGTTCTCAGTGCATTTTCTGCGCCATTTCCATAGGTTCCTGTCAGAGAGATTCTGTTTAGTGCTATGTTGGTTTTTTCATGCAAAAATGATCCATCTTTAATGGTATAATTTACTTTTATTGAAGGGCTTTCTAGGGCAGATACGTTGCCTTTTAGCAATCCATCAAATATAATAGACCCATCTATTTGGTAGGTAGCTAATGTGTTACGCTGTTGTTCTGGTAGTAATTGAATTAACTTAGCGAGAGGAATTTCGCCGCTACTAATCGTTAAATCAGTTGAAAACTCTGCCTCATTTGAAACAAAACCACCAGCTAACTGGAATGGCAACCCTTGGTAATTGATCACTGCATCAGTGATGGTATAGCTGCCTGTTTTACTGTTGATCGCCAGTTTGGAAGATAGATTAACCGTTTTCTGATCGGCAAAAACAACCTTGTTCTGCTCGTAACGATACAGTTGAAAATCGGTGTTAAAGTCTAGTTCATACTCCGTAGCTGTAAATTCTCCTTTTAGTGCTAAATCACTAAATTTTGAATCAAAAAGTACATTTTTAGCGTTGTTTTCATAAATAAAGTGCACATTTTTTAATGTTACTTCATTTAAGGAAAAGTGTAAATCAGTTGAAGCCGTGCTATCGGTAGTTGTTTTCCAAATGATGTAATTCTCATCGCCATATCGATCGATTTGTAAATGAATCAATCCATTTTCAAAACTTAACTTTTTAATGGAATATTCTTTTTGGATAATCTCCCAAATATCAAATGCTAAGAATATAGATTTTGCCTGAAATAAGGTGTCATTTTTTGTTGCTTCTGTTGTTCCATAAGCCAATACATCTTGAAACTCTAGCGATGCTGATGGAAATTTTTTAAGGAAACTAAATTCCACATTGGCCACCTTTACTTCTGACTGGATAAAAGTATTAATCGTTCGAACAGCAAATTGCTTCACATCATCCTCAAAAATAGCTGCCAAACCGATTGCAGTGCCAACGAACAAAACGAAGGCAATGAATAGTCTGATCAGTACTTTTTTCAGTTTTTGCATGTGTTCCTAACGGAAATCTTATTTAGTTGTTGTTTTCTTTTTTCCTGAAGGCAATCGCATTAAGATGCTTAATTCTTCTTGGTCAAGGTGTTTCCAGTTACCTCGAGGCAAATCTTTTTTGGTTAAGCCTGCAAAATAGACACAATCGATTTTGCTTACTTCATAACCCAAGGCTTCAAATGCCCGTTTTATAGCACTATTTTTTCCCACATGAATCTCCAAGCCAACTTCTTTCTTGTCGTTTCCTACAGTTGATACTTCTTGAAATTGGACGGGTCCCTCTTCTAGCATTACGCCGTTTTCCAATTGTTTCATGTCTTCTGCAGTAACTTTTTTATTAAGGCCTACGTGAAAAATACGCTTTACCGTATGGTTCGGGTTGGCCAATTTTCTGGTTAAATCCTCATCATTGGTGATTAATAAAACACCAGTGGTCATTCTTTCCATTTTACCAACCGGTGCCACAGGTTCTTTACACGCTTTCGCGATCAGATTCATGACTGTTTTACGTCCTTTTGGATCAAACGTAGCCGCAACGAAATCTTTCGGCTTGTTTAATAGAATATATCTTTTCGTGTCTTTCTTTAGTTTGGTTCCCTCGAAGCTTACCTCGTCGCCAGGCATTACTTTTACGCCCAGTTCAGTAACCACTTTCCCATTGATGGTAACGGTTCCTGCCAATATCAAATCATCTGCTTGGCGGCGAGTAGCCACACCAGCATTGGATAAATAACGATTTAGTCGGATGCCTTCGGCTTCAGTTCTTGGCCGGTTTGGAGCAGACTTTTTATACCCACCCCCTGGATTAAACTTACCTTTTGAGAAAGGCTTTTTTCCTGTTTTTTTTGAATCTCCAGGCTTACTTGTGTTTGAGGAGTCTGAACTGCTTGCTCGAGCAGGTTTTCCACTACCTTTTTTTGAATCAAATTTTCCTTTCTCGTTTCTTTTTCCGCCGCCTCTATTTGAATTTTCTCTCATGGTGTTTATTAATTTGGTACAAAGTTAATTATTAAATAGGTGCTTTGATAAATTTCGTCATAATCGCTAATTAAGAGACATAGACAGGTACTGTTTATAAAAATGCGCTTATTTTTGAGTTGTAAATTCAGAACCCATTCAATTGAAAAAGGCTTTAGGCTCCATTTTTCTGCTACTTTTTATTTACCAATGCATCGGTTATATGCCAGTGTACAAGGTTTGGGAGTATCGTGTGAAGAAAGAAGTAAAGCGAAGTATCCGTGCCGGTATGGCCAATGAGGAGCTGGAGTTAGTGGTAATGGACAAGTCATGGGTTTCTAATCCGCCAAAGCATATTAGGTGGAAACACAGTAAGGAGTTTATTAAAAACGATGTTTATTTCGATATCGTTCGCACAGAAGAGATCGACGGAAAGTTGCATCTGTATTGCTATAAGGATACCGAAGAAACCGCCATGTCGATTGGTTTAGAAAAACATACTCAGGTGTATATTGCTACCAACTCGACAAAAAAAGAAACAAAGACCCAAATTGCTTCTTTCTTCACAAAGCTTTATTGGCATCCGGACAATGTTGATCATGTAAAACTGGCCTACGATGTAATCGATTGGCCGCCGTTCTCCGAAAAAGCCTTTTCTTTCAATATTCTGGGATTGTCCCCACCTCCCGAAATAGTATAGTTTCCTACATTTTATTATTTCAATTCGTTATCAATCTTACCTTAATTTTTTTAGTCAAAAGTCTAAGAATAGGGTTGTGTTATTTGATGATCGTGATTGAAAGAATCAATTAATCATAAATGAATTATACTATTGAATTAGAATATGAAAAAAATATTTTTATGGAGCTGCATGATCTTATTGTATCAATTCAGTTCGGGGCAAGTGTTGACCATACTCGATGCCCAAAACGGTGAGCCACTGGAGGCTGCCGCAATCATAAGCGATAGCCCTACAGCCTTTACAACCACTAATGTAAAAGGACAGGCCGATATCACTAAGTTTCGAGGTGCTGACCAAATTCAAATTAGAATGATTGGATATGAAATCATCCTTCGATCATTTGAGGCGCTTGAAAAGCAATCATTCCAAGTGGCCTTGAATACATCAGCATTAAATTTAGATCAGGTGGTGATTTCTGCCAGTCGATCAAAGCCGATTTCCAAATATGTGCCTGAAAAGATTCGCATTATTTCATCCAAAGAGGTGAGTTTACAAAATCCACAAACTGCTGCGGATTTATTAGCGATTTCTGGTGAAGTGTTTGTTCAGAAAAGTCAGCAAGGCGGCGGTAGCCCTATGATTAGAGGTTTTTCTACTAATCGTCTGCTGTATACTGTGGATGGGGTTCGCATGAATACCGCTATTTTTAGGAGTGGTAATTTGCAGAATGTGATTTCACTTGATCCATTTGCAACTGAAAAAACAGAGGTTTTGTTTGGCCCTGGGTCTAATATTTACGGAAGTGATGCTATTGGCGGAGTAATGAGTTTTAAAACCTTAACTCCCCAGTTTTCGCTCGATGATGATCCGCTAGTAAGTGGATCGGCTGTAGCAAGGTATTCCAGTGCAAATGATGAAAAAGCCGGGCATTTTAATGTAAATATTGGTTGGAAAAAGTGGGCATTGATTACCAGCTTTAGTTCAAATGATTATGGTGATCTTAAAATGGGGAGCAATGGCCCCGATGATTACTTACGCCCATTTTTTGTAAAGCGACAAAATGGTGCTGATGTAGTTGTGGCAAATGAAGACCCTAAGGTGCAAAATCCTACCGGATATAGTCAAATAAATATGATGCAGAAAATTCGGTTTCAACCCAACGAAAAATGGGACTTTCAATATGGGTTTCATTATTCGGAAACATCGGATTACAGCCGATATGATCGCCATCAGCGAATGCGAAACGGCCTGCCCAGATATGGAGAATGGTCATATGGACCGCAAAAGTGGTTGATGAACAACCTAAATATCACCCATCAGAATAAAACTGTTGCTTTCGATGAGTTCACGATTCGCTTGGCGCAGCAATCCTTCGAGGAGAGCCGAATTAGCCGAGGTTTTAACGACCCTATTCGTGAGACACGTGTGGAAGAAGTAGCGGCTTACTCATTTAACATGGATTTTAATAAGAAAATAGGTTCTCGAAACGACTTCTTTTATGGAGTAGAAGCTGTTTTCGATGATGTAACGTCTACAGGTACAGATTTGGATATCGTAAACGGTACTTCAAGGGCTGCTTCACCACGCTACCCAGATGCTACTTGGGGAAGCTATGCAGCCTATGTGAACAACCAATTTCAAGCAAGTGAGAAGGTGATGATTCAAGGGGGGCTGCGCTACAGTAATTTTCAGTTAGCTGCAGATTTTGATACCACACTATTTCCTTATCCGGTAACCTCTACTTCTCTAAATAGCGATGCTTTAACGGGGAGTATTGGTTTAGTAATTAGACCAAAAGATGATTTGGTATTCACTGCAAATGCTGCTACTGGCTTTCGTTCACCTAACGTAGATGATATCGGGAAGGTATTTGATTCTGAGCCTGGAGCTGTAGTGGTGCCCAATGCTAATTTGCAAGCAGAGTATGCTTACAGCCTTGATGTGGGATTTGCGGCTAAAATCAACGACTTTTTAAAAGTGGATGGAACTGCTTACTACACCTTGTTAGATAATGCGATGGTTCGACGTGATTTTACACTTAATGGCAGTGACAGTGTGCTGTATGACGGTGAATCAAGTCGAGTTCAGGCCATTCAAAATGCAGCACAATCAGAAGTGTTTGGTGTTCAGTTGGGTGTAGAGCTAGCGTTAGCAAAAGGATTCGGGGTTTCATCTCAGCTGAATTATCAGCAAGGAGAAGAAGAGCTGGATGATGGCTCTACCAGTCCTAGTCGGCATGTAGCGCCCATGTTTGGAGTAACCCGATTTACGTATCATTACAACAATTTAGATGTACAGTTGTATGCGGTTTACAATGCAGAACGCACTGCCGATGATATGCCTGTGGAAGAACAAGCAAAAACTGAATTTTATGCGTTGGATGACAATGGAGAAGCATTTTCTCCTGCATGGTATACGTTGAATTTAAAGGCCATGTATCGATTAAATGAGTCGCTGCAAGTAACGGCAGGAGTAGAGAATGTAACTGATCAACGTTATCGCCCTTACAGTTCGGGTATTTCAGGTGCAGGGAGAAACTTTATACTCTCTGTTCGAGCTAAATTTTAATGGACAATTAATAGATTTGAAAGCCTCGATCAGTTTTGGTCGAGGTTTTTCTTTTTTTTAGCGCAATGAACGCTTTAACACTCTTGACAAATGCGAAGGGGAATCTAAGGGAAGTACCCTGAGTGGACAAAGCTTTGCTTTGTTTGTATCGAAGGGCACTTCTTTAAGCATCCAGCAAATCGCGCTTGATATCCAATTTCCGCAAAGAAGGAGAGAAAATGGCTGTTGCACCAACTATCCCGATGGTCATAACGCCCCCAAACACTACAGCTGTGACTGTGCCCATTAATTTGGCCGTAACACCACTTTCAAAAGCGCCCAACTCATTCGAGGAGCCAACAAACATGGAATTGACTGAAGATACTCTTCCACGCATATTATCGGGAGTTTTGAGTTGAAGTATGGTTTGGCGAATCACCACACTTACTCCATCAGTAACACCACTAAAAAACAAAGCCAATAAAGAAACCCAGAAAATTTCCGATAATCCAAAAATAATGATACACACACCGAAACCAAAAATAGCAAACAGCAACTTTTTACCTGCATTTTTATTGAGCGGAAAGTAGGCGACTGTGAGCATGGTGAGAAAGGAGCCTACGGCAGGCGCTGCTCTTAAAATTCCAAAACCGGTAGAGCCAACCTCCAAAATATCTTGTGCAAATACTGGTAATAGAGCAACTGCTCCTCCAAAAAGTACCGCAAACATGTCTAACGAGATGGTACTTAGGATAATTTTATTTGAAAACACAAAATTGATTCCCTCTTTTAGGCTTTTTACGATGGGTTCGCCCTTGTTGGTATTGAGGATGGGTTTTCGTTTTATTTGAAACAATAGAATTAATGAGGTTATTGCGAAACCAACAATAATCAACATGCTCCAATGTACTCCAACCCAAACAATAAATAAGCCGCCTAAAGCAGGCCCAAGCATGGAGCCCATTTGCCAAGCAGAACTGCTCCACGTAGCTGCATTTTCATAGTGCTCTCTTGGAATTAATTGAGAAAAAAGTGAGAAAATTGTTGGACCGAAAAATGCTCTAGCGATACCACCCATGAACACCAAGGTGTAGATGAGTCCTAGATGATTGTCATGTGATAAGTGCTGTGTAACCTCAGGCCAAGTCAATAGAAACAAGCCAAAGCTGATAAAAAGGAAAGCCGAGATACAAACCGCAAAGAGGTTTCGTTTTTCTAATTGGTCAACGAAGTGGCCGGCAAAAAGAGACAAGGAGACTGCAGGAATTACTTCCATCAATCCGATTAACCCTAATGATAATGGATCTTTAGTCAGGTTATAAACTTCCCATTCGATAACAATAAACTGCATGGCCCATGCAAACACAAGGGCGAATCGCAGAATCACAAACAGCCTAAATTCTTTAAATTTTAATGCTGCGTAAGGATTATTTTTTGCCATTGTACGATGAATTCAGGCGGTAAAATTAGGTAATCTTTTGGCTTGGGTTGGTCTGATTAATTTGTCTTTCTTGAATTGTAATTTCCTTTAGAAGTAAAAACTCAAATTCCAACTTCCAGCGGTATTATAATCTATTTTTTTTGTAATATTGCACACCCAATTCTGAGGCTTCAGAATTGGCCTACAATGTCCCAATGCGATTGGGCATTACACTATATATAAAGAGAGCAATCTCTTTGCGGGCCCATAGCTCAGTTGGTTAGAGCACCTGACTCATAATCAGGTGGTCGATGGTTCGAGCCCATCTGGGCCCACAAAAAGTCTCAACGAAAGTTGAGACTTTTTTTTGCTCAGATCAGCGAGAAGTGCTGCCCTGAGCATTTTGTCGAAGGGTTTATGCTGAGCGAGGCACGAGCCTGTCCGCCGCAATGAAGTGTAGGAGGATCGAAGTAAGCCCATCCGGGCCCACTGATATTGAAACCTCTGTTCATTCTGAATAGAGGATTTTTTATATCTCCACTTTTTTTTATTAAAATCAGCATGGTTGACGAACCACTGAATGACATTCTTCGTAAATAATAGATGTGTTGCTGATAAGTTGCGTTTTTTGCTATAGATTTTATTAATTGTAGTATTTAGACCTTTTATCATTTATAGCGTAAATGAAAAATGGAAAGAAGTGTTTTAGTAACTTGCTAAACCGATTAGACAGCTTATATGATAACCCCTACTAGAAAGATGCCTACACTCAAGTTGATTTTATTTATATCGTTACAGCTTGTTGCATGCTGCTTGTTTGCTCAAAATGATTATTTTATTGAAATTGATCAGATAGAAAATGAAAAGCATTTTGCCGCTGAAGCAACTGTGATCACAGATCCAAATCATGTACTTACATTAAGTAGCGTTATTGAAGGCGAATGGGAAGGAAATACTAGTTTTCAACCAACAAATGATATTCCTTATTTAGATTTTACCCAGTCGAGTTTTTGGATGGTATTGCCCACAAAAAACACATCAAATGAAGAACGGTATTACTATTTGCAATTAGCTCGTCCACTCACCAATGTGGTAAATTTGTATGTGCTAGATGAGAATAATCAATTACTGGAGTCTTATTTTACTGGAGATGATTTCGATTTTAAGTCTAGGCCTTATCAGGATCGGAAATTTATCTTTCCTATCAATTATCCCGCTAATAGCAAGCGTAAGTTAATTGTTCAAACACGAAGTGATGGAGAGATATTGAAATTACCAATAAAGTTTTGGGAGGTCGATGCATTTACTCAATTCGCTATTCGAGAAAACTTCTTGCTCGGACTTTATTATGGTCTATTTATTCTCGTTTTGTTTCTATTTACCTTTTTTGGTATAGCACTAAAAGAGCGGATTTATTTCTACTTTACGAGTTATGTATTTCTATTGGGTTTATTTCAATTTTCGTTGGACGGCTTCGCTTTTCAGTATTTGTGGCCGCAGAACCCTTGGATGGGAAACCATGCAATATTAATCTTTGCTGCCTTATCCCTACTCTCCATGATATTTTATGTTCGGACATACTTGGGAACCTTTAAGAGGTACAGTGTTTACGAAAAAGGATATCCAATATTCATTGGATTAACATTGGTGTCTTTTGTTTTGAGTTTAACATCCGGGTCAGTTTATGCGGCACAGTTCCCTATTTTAAACGGGCTTTCATTTATTGTAGTGATTTACTTCTTAATTGGAATTTACTTGAAATATAAAGAAGGTAGTAAGTTGGATATTGCTATTATAATTGCTTTTGTTTCCTTGTCGTTGGGAGCAGTTGTATTTATTACTACTAATGTTAATGTTATTGATAGTGAGTTTTTAGCCACCAATGCGCTTAAGATTAGTTCAGCTATTGAGCTAACATTCCTTTCCTTGGCTATGGCAGGAAGATATAGAAAAACACAAGAAGAAAAAGTTGCTGCTCAAGAAGAAGCATTTACTGCGCTAGAAGAAGTTAATGCCTTAAAAAGTAAACAAACAGAGAAGTTAGAAATACAAGTAAAGGAACGCACACAAGAAATCAGTGAAAAAAATGATGTGCTTTCTTCTCAAAATGAAGAGATACTAAATAGTATTGTGTATGCTAAGCGCTTGCAAACTGCAACTTTACCTTCTGATAAGATTATGATTCAATTATTTCAAGATAGTTCAATCATGTATCGACCAAAAGATATTGTTTCTGGTGATTTCTATTGGATGGAAGAGGTAGATGGAATGGTCTTTTTCGCTGTAGCTGACTGCACCGGGCATGGTGTTCCCGGGGCTATGTTAAGTGTGTTTGGAAATAATGCGTTGAATCGATGCATCAATGAGTATCAATTGAGAGATCCGGCTAGAATACTGGATACGCTTACTGAATTGGTAGAAGTTTCTTTGACCAAAAATAATACAGCGGTAAGCGATGGAATGGATATCTGTTTATGTGTTTGGGATAAAAAAGATAAGCTGACGTATGCTGGCGCCTACAATCCATTGTACCTTATTCGAAATGGTGAGTTGATTGAAACTAAGGCAGACAAGCAGCCCATTGGACAATACATTAAACGAACACCGTATACTACTCATGAATTCGAACTGCAAAAAGGAGATTCTATTTATTTATTTTCAGATGGTTATGCAGATCAATTTGGTGGACCAAAAGGGAAAAAGCTAAAGTATGGAGTCTTTAAAAAGTACTTGTTGGAGCTTAATGATTTGCCATCTCGAGAAATGATGACAGAATTGGAGCGTCGGTTTGATATATGGAAAGAAGGCGTAGACCAAATTGATGATGTGTGCTTGATGAATCTCAGGTTTTAAAGAGCGCAATTGGTTATTTTACTTGATGTGATAACTCCTTTTTTCTTCCTAGATCATGACTGATTCCTGCTTGCTTTAAAACTCAATAAGTTTTTTATCTTAGCACATTGATATTCAAATCCAAACTATAAAGCTATGAAGATGAAAACCTATTTTGCCTCTATGTCGATCGCTTGCGTAATGCTGTCCGCGGTTGCCTGTGATGATTCAGCCGAAGCAACAAAAGAAAAAGAAGCGAAAGCCTATGAAACGGTAGAAAATGATCCGACCAATACCAGAATCTATACCTTAGATAATGGACTTAAGGTTTATTTGTCTGTAAATGAAGAAGCTCCTAGAGTGGAAACAGCTATTGCAGTAAGGGCAGGAAGTAAAAATGATCCGTCTACAGCAACAGGTCTAGCTCACTATTTGGAGCATATGTTGTTTAAAGGAACGGACATGTACGGTACTTCTGACTTTTCAAAAGAAGGGCCTTTGTTGGATCAAATTGACAGTTTGTATGAAGTATATCGGACGAAAACCGATGCAGCAGAGCGAACCGCCCTATATGCTCAGATTGATAGCATTTCTCAAGTAGCGTCAACTTTTGCTATCGCGAATGAATACGACAAAATGGTTTCTGAAATGGGAGCAAAAGGGACGAACGCCTATACTTCATTTGAGCAAACGGTTTACATCAATGATATTCCAACGAATCAATTAGATAAGTGGTTGACGCTAGAAGCAGAGCGATTTAGAAATCCACAACTGCGTTTGTTTCACACGGAGCTAGAAGCTGTTTACGAGGAAAAGAATAGAACCTTGGATAATGATTTTAGAAAAGCGTTCACCGCTTTGTTTGATGGACTATATCCGACGCACCAATATGGTCAGCAGACTACCATTGGTACTATTGATCATTTGAAAAATCCATCGTTAACCGAGATTAAAAAGTACTTCAACACGTATTATGTGCCTAACAATATGGCCATATGCTTGGCGGGAGATTTTAACCCAGATGAGTTAATTGAAGAAATCAAAGCCAAATTTGGAACCATGGAGTCAAAAGAGGTTCCTGAATTTGAGGTAGCAAAAGAAACACCAATTGCTGAGCCTGTAGTGAAAGAAGTAAAAGGCCCTGATGCAGAGTTGTTATATTTAGGATATCGATTTGATGGTGTGGGTTCTAGAGAATCAGAATTAATCCAATTGTGTGACATGATTTTGGCAAACAGCACCGCGGGGCTAATTGATTTAAATTTAAATCAGCAGCAGAAGGTATTAAGAGCAAGCTCGTTTACTTATATTTTGGCTGATTATTCTTCTCATATTCTAAATGCAACACCAAAGCAAGGGCAAACATTAGAAGAGGCGAGAGATTTATTGTTAAGCCAAATGGATAGCTTAAAGGCAGGTGCATTCCCTGATTGGTTGATTCAAGCGTGCATCAATGACTTAAAAATTGGTAGAATTGAGCGCCTTGATGGAAATGGCGGTAGGGTAGATATGATGGTTGATGCATTTGTGCAGCGCAGAGATTGGGCAGACCAAGTGAACGATATCGAAGTGCTGAAGCAGTACACCAAGGAAGATGTGGTGAAATTTGCTAATGAGAACTACAAAGATAACTATGTAGTGGTTTATAAGCGCACAGGAGAAGATGACGGAGTGAAAGAGGTGGTAAAGCCTGAAATTACGCCGGTAAGTGTGAATAGAGATGATGCTTCACCATTTTTAGAAAAGATTTCAGGGATGAAAGTCAACAGCATTCAACCACGATTTTTAGATTATAGAAAAGACATCAACCAAACAGCACTAGAAAATGGTGTAGAAATCCGATCAGTAAAAAATGAAAACAATGAATTGTTTAACCTCTATTACGTATTTGATATGGGGAAAAACAATAACATTAAAATCGATTTAGCGCTTGATTACTTGCCGTTCTTAGGAACTTCAAAGTATTCCCCATCAGAAATTCAGCAAGAGTTTTATAAAATTGGGTGCAACTTTGATGCCTTTGCATCGGGTGAGAAGGTGTATGTTTCGCTTTCAGGTTTGACAGAGAATTTTGAGGCAGGAGTGAAATTATTTGAGCATTTACTAGCTGATGCTAAGCCAGAGGAGCAGCCATTGAAGAACATGGTATCTGATTTGCTAAAAAAGCGAGAGGATGCGAAACTGTCGAAAGGGGTAATCTTATTTAGCGCAATGGCCAACTATGCGCAATATGGTTCTAATTCACCATTTAAAAACATCCTTTCTGAAGAAGAATTATTAGCGCTCGAAGCAAGTGAATTGACGGATATGATTCATAATTTAAATAGCTACGAGCATCGCGTGCTTTACTACGGACCAATGGAGCAAGCTGATTTAAAAGCCAAAATTAAAGCGCTTCACCAAGCACCTTCTGAGCTTCAACCTATTCCTGCTTCTAAGGAGTTTGTAGAGCAAGAAAACACTCAAAACGAGGTCTACGTGGTGGATTATGATATGAAGCAGGCTGAAATTATGATGCTTGCTAAAAAGGAATTATACAATCCTAAAACGGTAGCTGCTGCGTCTATTTTCAACGAGTATTTTGGTGGTGGAATGGGTTCTATTGTTTTCCAAGAAATGAGAGAATCTAAAGCATTGGCCTATTCGGTGTACTCAGTATTTAGATCTCCGAGGGATTCTGCAAAAGCTCACTATGTGATGGCTTATATTGGTACACAAGCAGATAAATTACAAGAAGCAATGGCAGGAATGACGGATTTATTAAATAACATGCCAGAGTCTGAAAAAAGTTTTGAATTGGCGAAGAAGGCTGCTCTAGAGAAAATTAGAACAGAGCGAATTACCAAATTTTCAAAGCTATGGAATTTTGAAACCGCAGAGAAAAGAGGGTTAGATTATGATATCCGAAAGGATGTTTACGATGCTATTCCTGCGATGACAATGGCTGATTTGAAAGCTTTTCATTCCCAATACATCAAAGATAGTCAGTACAATATCATGGTGATTGGTAAGAAA
>CBFHZL010000040.1:0-4641 GCA_965660325.1 uncultured Acidiluteibacter sp. | reverse complement strand
TAGGGCTTTTCTATTTTCTAATTACAAGTTTTTAGTTACAAGGACCACTTGGGCTATTTATAATTAGGTCATAATCCATTTGTGTTAAAAATTGAGGTGTATATGTCGCCCCTTCTTGCACAATATCTTTCACAAAACTTCTTAGGTGGTTTCTAGATCCGCACTCAAGGTTTTCGAAAACTGCAATTAAGTTTTGATTATCTGTATGGGCTATAAATTCTCTTAGGTCAACAATGTCTAAGTCTTCTATGGTAGCTCCGATCTTTAGTGCATTAATTTTACTTTGAACACCATCTGTGATAAACTGGTTATAAAAATTCTGGAGTAATGTATCTTCGAAAACTCCCATAGGCTGTATTTGATAGCTGATGCTGTAACTATTTATTAAATTCTCAACTGCGTCCATATGCTGTTGCTCGCTTAGTTTAATATTAGCGAACGTATTAATTGACCAAACACTATCTAAGTAGAAGTATGTATCTCTAGCAAGTTTTTCTTCTTCTAGCATAAATAATAATGCCTCTTTGTCAGCATCTGTAATACTTTCTCCCGTTACAGGATTAGTGGTTTTATCATCAGTATCATCAGAACAACTAGATAAAAAGCCAATTCCCAACGTGATTAAAAATAACCACCCTATTTGTTTAAATTTTGAAGTTTTCATAATGTTTGGTTTTAAATTATAAAGTAAAGGTAGGGTTCGAGGCTTTTTCTATCAGCTACTTTTGTTACAGAACGTGTGATAGTTAACAATTCTCTTTAAATCGTCTATACGCTTCCTTGTCCAGTTGTTCTCGATGTTCTGGATGTGCAATGGAGATTAACGCATTTGCTCGTTGTTTTAGGTTTAAACCAAACAAGTCTACCACTCCGTATTCCGTGGCTATATAATGCACATGAGCTCTTGTGGTGGTTACGCCTGCGCCTTCTTTTAAAAATGGAACAATCTTCGTATTTCCATGCCGCGTAGTGGATGGCATAGCAATAATTGCTTTTCCACCTTCTGAAAGTGATGCCCCTCTTATAAAATCCATTTGACCACCTACACCCGAATATTGGTGTTGACCAATTGTATCGGCACATACTTGGCCAGTTAGATCAATTTCTATTGCCGAATTTATGGCTGTAACTTTTGGATTTAGTCTAATCAGCCCTGTGTTGTTGGTGTAAGAAGCTTCTTTCATGTGTACCAACGGGTTATCATCCATAAAGTTATATAGATCTTGTGTTCCCATAGCAAAGCAGCTTACAATCTTTCCTGGTTTTAGTTTTTTGTGCTTTCCGTTGATTACACCGGATTTAACCAAAGGTAGAATGCCATCAGAAAACATCTCTGTATGAATTCCTAAATCTTTATGATTCATTAGGTTGGATAATACTACATCAGGAATTGCTCCGATTCCCATCTGTAACGTTGCTCCATCTTCCACTAGTTCTGCTACGTGGGCCCCAATTTTCTTTTCCACTTCATTTGGTGCTTTTGCTTCTGAGGAATATATGGGCTCGTCCGCTTCAACATGGTAATTGATCTGGCTGATGTGAATAATTCCATCACCATGGGTACGAGGCACATTGGGGTTGATTTGTGCTATTACAATTTTTGCTGATTCTATAGCAGCCAATGTAACATCTACCGAGGAACCCAATGAGCAGAAGCCATGCTTGTCGGGAGGCGATACTTGAATGAGCGCAACATCAATTGGAAGTCTGTCTTGACGAAACAAGAGGTGTACCTCGCTTAAAAAAATAGGAATATATCCTCCAAATCCTTGTTTGATGCAGTTGCGAACGTTTCCGCCAACAAAAAAGCTATTGATGTGGAATGATTTCCTGTAAGGGTCTTGAGTATATAGGGCATCTCCTTCGGTGTGTAAGTGCACAATCTCTACATTCGATAGGTCTTGGTACTTTGAGCACATAGCTTTTACGAGTACATGCGGTGTCATGGCTGCGCCTTGTATAAATACACGACTGTTTTTGTGAATATTTTTTACGGCGTCTTTAGGTAATAAAATCATAATAGGTTTTTTGCAAAGTTATCTTCGCATAATAGAACCAATAATGATATCTGTCATGTTTTTACCATAAAGTCGATTATTCTTCTAGGTCTTGTAAATTCTTCCTTTTTACAAATCGTTTACTCCTTTGTTTTTTATATATCGGCACAAATAGAGCGATAGAAGCATATACAAGGCCCGATAAGCCAGAATATTCTCCTCCAAGGGTAGATACAATAACCATGGAAATGATACTTATACTGATCACGAATAAGTAGCAATGCATGAATGTTTTGGTTTCATAAACTTCTAACTCGTTTAGCATTAAGCTTGTTTTCTTTTTTAATGCATTGCTGTAAAAAGCATAGAATAGGAAGTAAATACAGGCGATTCCTATACCGAATCTAATCATTAGGTCGGCCCATTGTTCTGTATTCATATTTGAGGCGGAGAGTTCATTCATTTTTAGCATTAATGCTTCTGACTGATCGCCAAGAGCCATCTTAAGCTTCAAATACACTAGTGTGCCAATAAAAGAGAAGAGGTATTTAAGTGGATAAATATAAAATAGAAGCAAAAAGAGAAATAGAAAATTGAGTGATTTAGTGAGTTTATCGGTAATTCCATACCTCAGGAAAAATTCATTGTGGGAATTCCATATGCCGAAAAGCATCATGGTACATGCGATAAAACCAACAAAACCATACATAGAGGCCTCTAATTCAATATATGTTTTAGGAACTTCTGAAGAGATGACGAGCAAGGTAATGGAAAATGCAAATACTGCATCTGTTAAGTTCTCAATTCTGGTGTTGCCGTTACCTCGGTATCTAAATCCGGTATCTGACTGTTCTTTTTTGGTGTTGATGAGGTCTCTTATCATAGAGTGGTTGATTTATT
The DNA here is from genome assembly GCA_965660325.1 of uncultured Acidiluteibacter sp. Classification (GTDB taxonomy): domain Bacteria; phylum Bacteroidota; class Bacteroidia; order Flavobacteriales_E; family Vicingaceae; genus Acidiluteibacter. The sequence continues at coordinate 1,744 of CBFHZL010000040.1, read as the reverse complement.
CGTTCTGTAAGGTAATAAATAATAGTATTACGATGCAATCGTTATATAATGCTTTCCATCTTAAGTGATGGTAATTAAGTCTAAAAGTATATCTTTAAGGAGTGAAAAAAACATTCTTAAGCATAATTATAGTATTGGCCTTTTTGCCATTATTTAGTCAAGATACGCTACCAAATGAAGCGGTAACACAAACCTTTGTTATAGTAGAGAAAATGCCGCTGTTTAACGGAGCTTCAAATCACCTAGAAAGTCAACAAAAGGTAAAAAACTTTATAGCAGAAAGAGTGCAAAGTGCGAATATGAATATTACAGGAACTGTTTACGTAAGCTATGTTATAGATACTGATGGAAACCTGATTCGAGTAAAATTATTAAGAGGAATATCCGAAGAAGCAGACCAAATAGCCATTTCTATAATCAACCAATTATCGAATTGGACACCAGGCTCTCAAAGAGGCAGATTAGTTGAAGTGATGTACACAGAAGCAATAAAATTTTAAAATACAAAAACCATGAACAAAATACTCCCACTTTTATTAGTCATCACATCTGGAGTTGCTGCTATGGCCCAGTGCTCCATTAATCCAGGTAACAGTTATCAGTTTTCCGTGCAGGGAACGAATTACATGGTGGTGAAGCAACCATTAAATTGGGCAGCTGCAGCAGCTTGCGCAGTTAGTAGAAATGGATTTTTAGCTGAAATAAACTCTCAAGTTGAACAAGACAGTGTTTACTACTACGTTAATCAGGCGGGAATAACAGCGAGCCAAACTGTAGCACCTGATGGCGGCGGTGCATCTTATGTTTGGTTGGGTGGAAATGATATTTCAACAGAAGGTGCTTGGATTTGGGATGGCGATGACACCAGCAGTTCTATCCCTTTTTGGCAGGGTAAAGCCAACGGTTCTGCTGTAAATGGTGCATTTACGAATTGGGGAAACGAGCCTGATGACTTTAACAATAACCAAGATGGACTAGGTTTAGCCATCACCAATTGGCCGCTTGGTGTAGCCGGACAATGGAACGATGTTAATACTGCTAACCAACTGTATTTCGTAATTGAATATCCGATAACTACCGGAATTGAAGAGGTCGGTAGCACATCCTCTTTTGATATCTTCCCTAATCCTGCTACAAACCACATACGGATTTCTAATGCCAAGAATAGCTCCTATGTGGTCAGTGATTTACGAGGGAAAGCAGTTCAATCAGGAGCGGTTAGCAACCGGCAAATTTCAGTTGCTGCGTTAGCAAAAGGCGTTTATTTGATTCAACTGTATGATGACAGTCAAGAACTGATTCATCAACAAAAGTTGATTAAAGAATAGGTCTACTTCCTTAAATTGATCATACTGCTATTTAACTTTCCTTTATTAGTAATACCCACTAATTAAGTTTTTCGTCATTTTCTTTATTAAGGCCACCTCTTAATTAAGTTTTTTGCAATTTTCTTAAAAATGACTTGCCCTTATTTAAGTTTTAGTCAAAAAAGTTAAAAATGAAAGTTCTGCAAAGTGTAATAATAACCATACCGCTGTTCGCTTTTAGTTGGATAGTTGCAGTCTGTTTTTACACTGTTTTAAAAAACTAATTTAACTTAGACATATAAGGTGAATAAACGTACCTTTCGCTTTATTCAGTTGTTGTGTGGCATTGAAAAATATGAACAATAAGGAAAGTGAAATAGAATTCAGTAAAATACGACTTGCTTATTTGACTATCAAAAGATTTCTTGAAGAAGAAT
>CBFHZL010000039.1:0-20339 GCA_965660325.1 uncultured Acidiluteibacter sp. | reverse complement strand
TTTTATCGCATTTTATCTATATCAGGGCAATCGGTTTTGGAAGGGACAATAAGGGATAGCAAAGCCATAGATGTAGGTATTTTACAATCCGGTACTTATTTTTTGCAGCTAGAAACCCAATTGTCGGACACTCATCGAGCCAATGTGTTTATAAAAGAATAAGAAAAGCTAATTCTTTTTTATTGACTCCCTTTGCTTTTATCATGAGTAAAGGGAGTTTTTTATTTTTAATTGTAAAAGCGTTATTTCATTGATATATATACAATCATTGAGTTCTTTTTTTTATTTCATACTAAATAAGTGAAACCTGCTCATTACAATTAAAAAAATCGTTAGAATAGCACAGTTGGAATTGATAAATTTGCGATTCATTTTTTATTATCAAGAACACCCAATTAATGGAAATTTCAAAAGCATACAACGCAATAGAGTCTGAGAAAAAGTGGTACAACTACTGGATGGAACAAAACTTTTTTCATTCAGAGCCTGATGAAAGGGAAGCGTATACCATCGTCATTCCTCCACCCAATGTGACCGGTGTGTTGCACATGGGGCACATGCTTAACAATACCATCCAAGATGTATTGGTAAGAAGAGCGCGTATGTTGGGCAAAAATGCCTGTTGGGTTCCAGGTACTGACCATGCTTCTATTGCTACGGAAGCAAAGGTGGTTGATAAATTGAAAAAACAAGGAATCAATAAAGCAGATTTAAGTCGTGAAGATTTTTTGAAGCATGCTTGGGAATGGACCGAAGAATATGGCGGTACGATTCTAAGTCAACTGAAGCGGCTTGGTGCTTCATGTGATTGGGAGCGTACTCGATTTACCATGGAGGAGGATTTATCGGCTGCTGTTCAAGAGGTATTTATAGACTTGTTTAATAAGGGCTTAATATACCGTGGAGTGCGCATGATCAATTGGGATCCTTCTGCTCAAACGGCTCTTTCTGATGAAGAAGTAGTGCATAAAGAGGTAAATTCTAAGTTTTATCATATTCAATATCAAGTGGAAGGTAGCGATGAGTTATTGACCATTGCGACTACTCGTCCTGAAACTATTTTAGGGGATACTGCTATTTGTGTAAATCCGAACGATGAGCGATACACGCACTTAAAAGGAAAGAAAGCAATTGTTCCTTTAGTTGGAAGAGTAATTCCGATTATTCAGGATGAATATGTAGATGTAGAATTTGGAACTGGTTGCTTAAAGGTAACTCCTGCACACGATATCAACGATTACGAATTGGGCATACGCCATAATTTAGAAAGCATCGATATCTTAAATGATAACGGAACGCTTAATGAGGCTGCTCAGTTGTATGTGGGACAAGATCGATTCGACGTAAGAAAACAAATCGCGAAGGATTTAAAAGCAACTGGTGCTTTAATCAAAGAAGAAGATATTCAAAATAAAGTAGGTTATTCTGAGCGAACCAATGCAGCGATTGAGCCTAAGCTTTCTATGCAGTGGTTTTGCAAAATGAATGAAATGGCCGCACCTGCTTTGGAGAAAGTAATGGATGATACCATTAAATTTTATCCGGCCAATAGCAAGAATACTTACAAGCATTGGATGGAAAATATCAAGGACTGGTGTGTTTCTCGTCAGTTATGGTGGGGGCATCAAATTCCTGCTTTCTACTTCGGTAGTGGCGCCAATGATTATGTAGTGGCTGCAACGGCTGAATTAGCGCTTGATTTAGCCAAAGAAAAGTCGGGTAATTCTAGTTTGACTGTTGCCGATTTGAGACAAGATGAAGATTGCTTGGATACTTGGTTTTCTTCTTGGTTGTGGCCAATTTCTGTATTTGATGGATTTAAAAATCCAGATAATAAAGACATTAACTATTACTATCCGACCAATGATTTGGTGACTGCACCCGAGATTATGTTCTTTTGGGTAGCGCGTATGATTATGGCAGGTTATGAATACAAAGATTTACCACCATTTAAGAATGTTTACTACACCGGTATTGTTCGGGATAAGCAGGGGCGAAAAATGTCTAAATCTTTAGGGAATTCTCCTGATCCAATTGAATTAATTGAAAAATACAGTGCTGATGGCGTTCGTATTGGGATGCTTTTCAGTTCTCCTGCTGGAAATGATTTGTTGTTTGATGAAAGCTCTTGTGAGCAAGGAAGAAACTTTAGCAATAAAATATGGAACGCATTTCGTCTGGTAAAAGGGTGGGAAGTAGCCGATATTGAGCAGCCCGAAAGTTCTAAGAAAGCCATCGAATGGTTTGATCATAAGTTGAATGAAACCCTAAACACCATAGAAGATCATTACGGCAAGTTTCGTATGTCTGATGCGTTGATGTCGACCTATAAGCTGGTGTGGGATGAGTTCTGCTCTTGGTATTTAGAGATGATTAAGCCGGCTTACCAGCAGCCGATCGATCGGGCAACTTTTGATGCGACGATTGCCAACTTTGAGCGAATCTTAAAGGTGATTCATCCATTGATGCCGTTTATTTCTGAGGAGTTATGGCATTTGATTGCTGAGCGTGAAGAAAAGGATTGTTTGATTGTTGCACAGTGGCCTGCTATTGGAACGCCTGATGAAAAGCTATTAGCTGATTTCGACTACACCAAAGAAATCGTTTCAGCCATCAGAAACTTTAGAAAGTCGAAAAACATTCCAAATAAGGATGCCATTCAACTAAAAGTTAAGTTGAATGATACGTACAACAAATCATTTGATTCGGTTTTAACCAAGTTGGCTAACATCGAAGATTTGGAATTTGTTACGGATAAAGTGGACGAAGCTATGTCTATCGTTATTGGTAAAAACGAGTTTTTTATTCCGGTATCAGGAGCAATCGATGTAAAAGCCGAAAAAGAGAAAATCCAAAAAGAATTGGATTACACCAAAGGCTTTATGAAAGGGGTAGAGAAGAAATTGAGCAATGAGCGATTTGTAAACAATGCACCTGAAGCAGTAGTAGCTGTTGAAAAGAAAAAAATGGATGATGCAAAAGCACGCATCGCTGTTTTAGAAGAACAATTAGTGAATTTGGGATAGGAACTAATTGGTAATGGCTAATTTTTGAATTCCTCTAAGCTAATCAACTTGTTAGGGATGTTGAGTCGCTTCTATGTTAGGAGTTATATCTTAAATGTGTTTTTGTGAGGTCTTCGCGTTCTTTTAACGCGCCATGCATACTTAGCGCTTATGTCTGATCGATAGGAAATATCAGAATTGAAATAATTAGCATTTTTCTGTGTTGGAATTTAGATTTTATTAATACTATTTTAACTCTCATCCACTATTTTTAATTTTATTTTGCATGCACTATACAAATTGCAATGGCTAAGAAAAATTGGGAGTATCAAAACAGGGAAATAAGTTGGCTTTCGTTTAATGAACGAGTGCTGCAAGAAGCTATGGATCCGTCTGTTCCATTGCTTGAACGTATGCGATTTTTGGGAATTTATTCCAAAAACTTAGATGAGTTTTTTCGTGTACGTGTAGCTACAATAAGCCGAATGATTGATTACGGGAAGAAAGCAATCCCTCTACTAGGTTATGACCCTAAAGAAACGCTTAAAGAAATCTTGAGCATTAATCGACAGCAAATGGCGCGGTTTCAAGAGACATATGTTGAGCTTAAGAAGCAGCTTGCTGATCAAGAAATATGCATGGTTGATGAAACAGAATTAACTGCTGACCAAGGAGAGCAAGTCACTAACTATTTTAGAAATTACGTACGTCCATCTTTAGTTCCACTGATGATAGAGGACAAACGTCCGTTTCCTACTTTAAACGGAAAGGGTATTTATTTTGCCGTTAAACTATATAATGGAGATGGAACGACTAAAAAGGATGTTCAGTATTCTATTATTGAAATTCCTTCTCAAGTAATTTCTCGATTTTATGTTCTGCCTGAAAATGAAGGTAAAAAATACATTATTCTTCTCGATGATGTAATTCGTTTTTGTTTGGCTGAAATTTATGCCACATTTGAGTTTCAGCATGTAGAAGCTTATACCATCAAATTTACTCGAGATGAGGAGCTTGATATGGAAGATAATGTGTCTGTGAGCTTAATTGAAAAGCTAGAATCTGGAATAAAAGCGCGTAAACGTGGAGATACCGTTCGGTTTGTTTACGATAGAACTATGCCTCAAGATTTATTAGATTTTCTGCTTTCGAACAATGCGATAGAAGAAGAGGATAATATAGTTGCCGGTGGTCGTTATCACAATTTCAAGGATTTTATTGATTTTCCTGTAATCGGTGCTAAGCGATTGCGGTATAAGCCACTTCCTGCTGTTAGGCATAAGTACTTAGAAAGACACGTGAGTTTATTTTCTGCTATTAAGGAAAAAGATGTACTCTTATCTTACCCATACCAATCGTTCAATTATGTGATCGATTTATTGAGGGAAGCAGCTATTGATCCGAAGGTGCGTTCAATAAAAATTACGCTTTACCGTGTTGCAAAAAACTCTAAAGTGATTAATGCATTGATTAATGCTGCCAAAAATGGGAAGAAGGTAACGGTAATTATGGAGTTGCAGGCGCGTTTTGATGAGGAGAATAATATCTATTACGCCAACAAATTACAAGAGGAAGGCATCACGGTTAACTTTGGTGTAGCAGGACTAAAAGTGCATACAAAGGTTATTTTAATTCGCAGAAAAGAAGCCAATAAGAATGTTTATTATGCTCATATAGGAACGGGTAACTTCAATGAACGGACTTCTGAGATATATTGCGATCATTCTTTTTTGACTGCAAGTTCTAAAATTACGAATGAAGTGAAAAAGGTGTTTGCCTTTTTTAAGGATAATTATAAAAGGCATGTTTTTAGACATTTACTAGTAAGTCCTTTCAATACCCGTCGTCAGTTTATAAAGTTAGTAAAAGCCGAAATTGCAAATGCTAAAGCAGGGCTTTCAGCGGGACTTACACTAAAAGTAAATAACTTGAATGACGAGGAAATGGCAAATGTGCTTTACGAAGCTAGCGAGGCAGGTGTAAAAGTGAATTTGATTGTTCGTAGTATCTGCAATGTAATACCAAAGCAGTCTTACAGTGAAAATATTCATGCTATTAGTTTAGTAGATCGCTTGTTGGAACACTCACGAGTAATGATTTTTGAAAATGCAGGTGATCCGAAAGTTTATATTGGTTCAGCCGATTGGATGACTAGAAATATTGATCGAAGGGTAGAGATAACTGTCCCGATTTTTGATCCTAAAATAAAGCAAGAGTTAATTGATATCTTGAATATTCAATTAAGTGATAATACAAAAGCTAGGGTTTGGGACAAAGACTTGACGAATAAATATGTAAAGACAGGTATAGAAAAAGATATTAGAGCTCAAATTGTAACGCACGAATATTTTAAACGGAAACTAGAGTCGAAAAAAGACTAGTTTTAAACAGTGATTTGTGCTAAACTTTTGCGGTTTTCACCTGATTAGCCTATGATTCTGCCTACCTTAGGGTTATCTAATAACTAAACTATTTTTTCGCTTGAGGTTTGCAGCTATTGATATCGGTTCTAATGCTATTCGTTTATTGTTCAGTAATGTTTATGAGACGCCATCGGGTCCGATTATCAAAAAAGCATCGCTTATTCGCATCCCTATTCGTCTTGGAGAAGATGCCTTTAACCTGAATAGAATTACCGAAGAAAAGATTGTAAAACTCATCAAGAGTATGAAAGCATTCAGAAACTTGATGGAGGCTTATGATGTAGTATCTTACAAAGCTTGCGCTACTTCAGCCATGCGAGACGCGGAGAATGGTTCTGAAGTAATCAAACGTATTTACAAGGAGTCAGGGGTAGATTTGACAATTATCGATGGAGAGGCTGAGGCTCAATTAATTTTTGAAACTCAAATTGCTGATGCATTAGATTCAGATAAAAACTACTTATATATGGATGTAGGAGGAGGCAGTACCGAGTATACTATATTTAAAAAAGAAGAACGTGTGAAATCTCGATCGTTTGATATAGGTACGATCCGTCTGAGAGATAATTTGGTAAAAGAGGGAGTAAAGGAAGAAATGGATGAATGGCTCAAGGAGATGGGTAAAAAGTACCAGCCTGAATTGGTTATTGGTTCCGGTGGAAATATCAATAAGTTGTTTAAAATGAGTGGGCTTCCAAATATGCAAGTCATGAAGAATGCAAAGATTAAGCAATTGAAAGATTTTCTGGAAAGCCATTCTCTAGAAGAACGTATTGAAAAGCTTGGCTTAAGACCTGATAGAGCAGATGTGATTATTCCTGCTGCTGAGCTTTTCCTAAATACGCTGAAGCAAGCAAAAGTTTCAGGTGTTCTCGTTCCAAAGGTTGGTTTGGCCGATGGTATCATTCATCAACTCTATCATGAATATAAATTACAAAACGCTTAAAGATCGGTATGAAGTTTTGGATGGTTATTGTGGCTTCAATAATTTACTTACCCTTGTTTTCTCAAATTGTTAATATAGAAGATCAGCGCTCAAAAGACAGTGAAGAAGGCTTTAGTGGGTCCGCTGACTTTAATTTTACCATTAATAAGAACACTTCTGTTTTATACCAGTTGGGTAACCGGATTCAAGCGCGCTATCGAAAAGGGGATGATATTTATTTGTTCTTTAATGACATTAATTTCGTTAAGGCAGATGATGAGTCATTTGTAAATGGTGGTTTTCAGCATCTACGTTACAATAAAATAGTAAATAAAGGTTTTCGATTAGAAGCCTTCATGCAAAGCCAGTATAATGCCATTCAGCGAATAGATTTTCGGTATTTAGCTGGTGGTGGAGGCCGATTTACCTTGTTCAGTTCTGATTCTTTAACGATAAATTTCGCTTCGCTATTTATGTATGAATATGAGGACGGGACAGGCGATTTAGGAGTAGAGCACGCATTGAGAATGAGTAATTATCTATCTTTTAAAATTGACCTCACCAAAAATGCAAATATTAGCAGTACTACTTACTACCAACCAAAAGTCTGGAAGTTTAAAGATTATCGGTTGTCTAATGAAACGACACTGAACATAGACATTAGTGATAAGCTTGCGTTAAAGGTGATTTATACTTTACTATACGATTCAAGGCCTGCGCCAGAGGTGCCGGAAACCATTTACACGCTAAGAAATGCTATTTCCTATAAGTTTTAAGCAGTGATTGCTTGTGCTGCGAGCACCCCTTTTTTGATCGAATCAGCTACAGAAACACCATGGATATAATTTCCGATCACCTGATAATTGGGATTGTTTTTGGTAAAATCGGCTTCTTCTTTCACCAAATTATCATGACCTAAATTGTATTGAGGAATACCTTTGTCCCATTTAATATAATTCACCAATTCCGGCTCGCCGTTGATATCCATCGCTTCTGCTAGTTCAGTTTTGATACGTTCAATGAGTTCTTCTTTGGGAAGTTTGGTTAACTCAGGAGATCTGGCTCCTCCAATGATTACCGCAAATAGATCTTTGTCGGCAGGAGCGTTATGCGGGAAAAAGCGGTTGATAAATAGAATCCCCAAATAGCTTTTTTGCTCTTGTACTCTCGTCAAAATGCCGAAGCCTTTCTTTTGGTTCTTGATGTCTGACTTGTTGTACCCTAAATGGATGGACACCGTGGGTGCATAATAAATAGCATTAAGTTCTTTCGCAAAGCTAGGGTAGGAGTTCGTCCACAACTTTGCTTCAACATAAGCCGGTAGTCCGCTAATAATATGGTCAACCTCTAAATGCTGCATTTCTCCATTTTGGGTATACGTAATGCGGTAGCTATTTTCTAATTTATCAATTGCGGTAACGCTTGAATTTAGTTTTAATCGGTTACCTAATTTATGTTGAATCAGCTCAGGAATTTCTTTTAAGCCATTCTTGAAGCTAATCATCTTTTGCTTGGGCAATTCTTGGTGTCTTGGGTCAGCTTTCTTTTCCTTCATCGACTTCATCATTCCTTTAATGATACTGCCGTGATTTTTCTCTGCTTCCCAAAGTGCTTTCATGGAATATTTAGCACTCATCTTTTCGGGGTCACCTGCATAAACACCAGTTACAAAAGGAGCAATTACATTGTCGAATAAAGCGGTTCCGAACCGTCGTTTGCAAAACGAAGCCAATGATTCATCTTTGGCATCAGTGTTTTGTTTTCGGAAAGGTTCTTTTAAAATGCTTCCAAGGCCTCCCCAGCCAATGACCTTATTTCCAAGTAGACTTCCCGGTCCCGATGGAAGTGGTACAGGCTTTTTGCCCATTAGAATAAATCGGTTTTTTGCCGCTTCATTGTCTGGGTAAATAATCGAATCGACCAATTGAAGGTCTTTCAATAAATCTAAAAACTCAGGGTTATTGAGCATAACAGAATTTGGACCAGTTTCTAATTGGTAACCATCTTTGTCAACAGTATTCATTAGTCCGCCAACTTGATTAGATTGTTCCATAACAGTTAACTGAATATCCTCACGAATTAAAAAATTAGCGGCACTTAACCCACTAATCCCCGCACCTAAAACCGCTACTCTTTTCATTTTTAAATCTTATAAATTTACCAGTATTACTAAAAAATTAATCATGTAAAATAGATACCAATTTGTATTTTAAACCACAGCGATCACAGCGATCACAGCGATTTACGCAAAGAACACAGCGACTAACATGCCGAAGGCAATTCTAACGTCTAATGTCTAAAACCAAAATCTAACATCTAACAGCAAAGCTTTCTCAATACAAAACTACGATTGCCAGCGGCAAGAGTAATTAGTAATTAATCATTAAAAATTACTCTTCCAACAGTGCAGCTTTCTCTTTTTAAAACTACGATTGCCGGCGGCAAGAGTAATTAACCATTAACAATTAACCATTATATAGTCATCGAAAACAACTGCGTCTGTGGTTTATTCCGAATTAATCGCACATCAAATGCCATACAAATATTTCGAATAAATGGTTTTCCTGCTTCTGTTACTTTCAAGCTTCGATCGCCCAACTCTAAGAACCCATCCTCAATTAATTCCGCTAACCGTGGAATACACTCATCAATAATTTCGTGGTAATTTCCTTCATCTGCCCAAGAGGTTTCATAGTGACACATAATATCTAAAATATGGCGCCTAATGACTAAATCTTCTTCCGTTAATTCGTGTCCTCTAAAAATCGGAATCTGATCTTCTTCCAAAATTTTATAATACTCTTCTACGGTTTTTACATTTTGAGCAAAAGCATACCAGCTATCGCTAATAGAAGAAACCCCAAGGCCAATCATTAGCTGCGTTTTTGAAGCAGAATAGCCCATAAAGTTTCGGTGCAACTCCTTATTTTTCATCGCAACATACATATTGTCGGTTTCAAGCGCAAAGTGATCCATTCCTATTTCTTTATAACCAGAGTCGAGTAATAACTGATAGCCAATTTCATATAATTCTCGCTTCTCATCATCTTTCGGAAGATCTGCTTCGTCATATCCTCGCTGACCATTTCCTTTAATCCATGGAACGTGAGCATAACTGTAGTAAGCAATTCTATCAGGTTTTAGCTCCCGCACCTTGTTTATCGTATCGATAATACTGTCCTTAGTTTGATGTGGTAATCCATATACCAAATCAAAACTGGTAGATGTATATCCTGCTGCTCTTGTGTGCTCGGTCACCTCTTTCACTACCTCAAAAGGTTGAATTCGGTTAATCGTCTTTTGCACTTTTGGGTCAAAATCTTGAACTCCGTAGCTTGCACGATTAAAGCCCAATTCATTCATGACATCTAGGTGCTCTCGTTTGGTATTGTTTGGGTGGCCTTCAAAGCTGTACGAATGGTTTTCTGGAATAATTCCTTTAGAGGTCAACCCTAGAATGAGTTTTCTCAAACTATCCGGACTAAAGAAAGTAGGTGTGCCTCCACCAAAGTGAATCTCACTAATGATAGGCGTTTCGCCCAATAATTCGAGGTACAAATCCCACTCTTTTAGCACTGCTTTAATGTACGGGTCTTCTACATCGTGGTTTTTAGTGATCCGCTTATTACACCCGCAAAACGTGCATAAACTCTCGCAAAAGGGTAAATGCACATAGAGGCTAATGCCTTCTTTTGCATTACTTTCGTCAAATGATTTTTTAACTGACAACTTCCACGCCTCTAGCGGTATCCCTGTCTCATCCCAATAAGGGACAGTAGGGTAAGAGGTGTATCGCGGTCCTGGAATATTGTATTTTGATATAAGCGACTGAGCCATAAATCTTCCTTGTTTTGATTCTACAAATTTACGAAGAAAGGGAGACTATGGTCGAGCAAATTCCAAAAGACTTTTGGTTTGCTTTAATAAGTAGTTATTGAATGCTTGTTTATGGATTTTTCACTTCATTCTAACACTTGAAAAGTGTAAATTTGCAACCTTAAAATTCATAGAATGATAGACGCGAAACCATATACTCCCGTAAATAAAGTCAGAATTGTAACTGCAGCTTCCCTTTTTGATGGGCACGATGCAGCTATCAATGTGATGCGAAGAATTATTCAATCCACAGGTGTTGAAGTTATTCACTTAGGACATGATAGAAGTGTGCAAGAGGTAGTCGATACTGCTATTCAGGAAGATGCCAATGCAATTGCCATGACCTCTTATCAAGGTGGCCATGTGGAGTACTTTAAGTACATGCGTGATTTATTGGTTGAAAATGGTGCAGGCCATATCAAACTATTTGGTGGTGGCGGTGGTGTAATATTACCTGAAGAAATTAAGGAATTGCACGCATACGGCATTGAGCGGATTTACTCTCCAGATGATGGACGTGAGTTGGGATTGCAAGGAATGATTAACGATTTAGTAAAGCGTTCTGATTACCCAACAGGAAAAGATATTACGGATGAGGTAGATCATTTAAAGTCGAAGAAAGCTACCGCTATAGCCCGATTAATTTCAGCTGCAGAAAACTTCCCAGAAGAAAGCAAAGATGCGCTAGAGAAAGTTCATGAGCTGGCTGAGAAAGTTAAAACACCTATTTTAGGAATTACCGGAACAGGTGGTGCAGGTAAGTCATCTTTAGTAGATGAGTTGGTTCGTCGTTTTTTAATAGATTTTGAAGATAAAACCATTGCAATCGTATCTGTAGATCCTTCAAAAAGAAAAACAGGTGGAGCGCTATTAGGAGATAGAATCCGAATGAATGCCATTAAAGATGATCGTGTTTACATGCGTTCATTAGCTACTCGTCAGTCCAACTTGGCACTTTCTAAATATGTAGCTGAGGCCGTTTCAATTCTTAAAGCGGCAGCCTATGATTTGATTATTTTAGAGACTTCAGGAATTGGCCAATCAGACACTGAAATAACGGATCACTCTGATGTTAGCTTATACGTGATGACACCTGAGTTTGGAGCAGCTACTCAGTTGGAGAAAATCGACATGTTGGATTTTGCTGATTTAGTTTCCATTAATAAGTTTGATAAGCGCGGAGCTTTGGATGCATTGAGAGATGTGAAAAAGCAATTTAGAAGAAATCACCAGTTGTGGGATGCAGACGACAAAGAGTTGCCAGTTTTTGGAACCATTGCTTCGCAGTTCAACGATCCGGGAATGAATCAATTGTATCGTGCAATTATGCATAAAATTGATGAGCGAACAGATTCAGGCCTTAAGTCAAATTTGACCATCACCGATGAAATGTCGGAGAAGATTTTTATCATACCACCTAGCCGTGTGCGTTATTTATCAGAGATTTCTGAGAACAACAGAAGCTATGATAAGTGGGTAGAAGAGCAAGCAAATGTTGCAGAACAACTGTATGGTTTGCACAATTCTATACAAACGATTGAAGCTTCCAGTATGGATGATAAAGATCGTTTATTGAAAGGATTACAAGAGTCGTTTGAGACTGTAAAATTAGAGTTAGATCCTAAAAACTGGTTATTGCTAGAAGAATGGGAAGCGAAGAAAGATAAATACAAGCAACCTATCTTTACCTTTAAGGTAAGAGATAAGGAATTAAAAATAAAAACGCACACCACATCGCTTTCTCATTCTGAGATTCCGAAAGTAGCATTGCCTAAATACCGCTCTTGGGGAGATATTCTAAAATGGAACTTGCAAGAAAACGTGCCCGGAGAATTTCCTTATACAGCAGGTTTATTCCCATTCAAACGAGAAGGGGAAGATCCTACACGAATGTTTGCCGGTGAAGGTGGTCCGGAAAGAACCAATAGAAGGTTCCACTACGTATCATTATCCATGCCTGCAAAGCGACTGTCTACAGCATTTGACTCGGTTACCTTATACGGAAATGATCCTGCTCACCGACCTGATATCTATGGAAAAATTGGAAATGCAGGAGTTTCTATTTGCTGCCTAGACGATGCGAAGAAATTGTACTCCGGATTTAATTTATCTGATCCGATGACTTCCGTATCAATGACCATTAATGGACCTGCGCCAATGCTATTGGGATTCTTTATGAATGCAGCCATTGATCAGCAATGCGAAGTATACATTAAAGAAAACGGTTTAGAAAAAGAGGTAGAAGCAAAAATTGTAAAAATCTATAAAGATAAAGGCACTGCAAGACCGGCCTATCAAGGAGAATTGCCTGAGGGTAATGACGGTTTAGGGCTGATGTTGTTAGGTGTAACCGGCGACCAAGTATTGCCGGCGGATGTGTATGCGGAGATTAAAAAATCAACGCTATCTAAAGTTAGAGGTACAGTTCAAGCGGATATTCTCAAAGAAGATCAGGCGCAGAATACGTGTATTTTCTCTACAGAGTTTGCATTGCGTTTGATGGGAGATGTGCAAGACTATTTCATTCGAGAGAATGTTAGAAACTTCTATTCTGTATCTATTTCAGGTTATCATATTGCGGAAGCAGGTGCCAACCCGATTACTCAATTGGCTTTCACCATTGCTAATGGATTTACATATGTAGAATACTACTTAAGCCGTGGCATGGACATTAATAAGTTTGGTCCAAATTTATCGTTCTTCTTTTCTAATGGAATTGACCCAGAATATGCCGTAATCGGCCGTGTGGCGAGAAGAATATGGAGTAAAGCCTTGAAGAATAAATATGGTGCAAATGCGAGAGCGCAAATGCTGAAATACCACATTCAAACTTCTGGTCGATCATTACATGCTCAAGAAATTGATTTTAATGATATCAGAACGACGCTTCAAGCACTTTATGCAATTTACGACAACTGTAATTCATTGCATACCAATGCTTATGATGAGGCAATTACGACTCCAACTGAGGAGAGTGTAAGACGTGCTATGGCCATTCAATTAATCATTAATCGAGAGTTAGGGTTAGCGAAAAATGAGAATCCACTTCAAGGCTCTTTTATCATTGAAGAACTGACTGATTTGGTAGAGGAAGCTGTGTTGACTGAATTTGATCGCATCACGGAGCGTGGTGGAGTTCTTGGCGCAATGGAAACCATGTATCAGCGAAGTAAGATTCAAGAGGAAAGTTTGTATTATGAAGGATTGAAGCATTCAGGAGAATTTCCAATTATTGGTGTAAATACCTTCTTGAGTTCTAAAGGTTCTCCTACGGTACTGCCTAGAGAGGTAATACGTGCAACTAAAGAAGAAAAAGAATACCAAATAGAAATGGTGGGAGCGCTCCAAAATAAAAATGCAGACAAATCTGAAGTCTTATTGCGCGAGTTACAAGAAAAAGCCATCGCAAATGAGAACTTATTCGAGGAACTAATGGAGGTGACCAAATATTGTTCATTGGGTCAGATTACTACGGCATTGTTTAATGTTGGTGGTCAGTACCGAAGAAATATGTAATTATTTAGTGATTGATAGTATGAGGGCAGCCTAGTTAGGTTGCCCTTTTTTTATGTAATCGAATTTAAGAGTACTTCAAATGATGAAGGTATGAGTGGTGTCATCCTTCCGATTGCCTCGTGATAAATTCCAGATACTTTTCTCAAACCTGATCATTTCATTACTTTTGCGGCAAATACAAATTATGAAAAATCTAGCCCTTCTTTCTGCATTATTACTGCTTTCTAGCGGAAATTTATTTTCTCAAGAAACTATTTTTGGCAAGTGGAAAACCATTGACGATCAAACAGGATCTGTCAGGTCTATTGTAGAAATTTTTGAAAAAGACGGAAAAGCTTACGGAAAAGTAATCAAAGGTTTTCCTGCTCCCGGGGAGTCAGAAGATAAGCTATGCGAACTGTGTAAAGACAGCAGAAAAGACCAACCAATAGTTGGGATGACCATTATCACTGATATGGAATACGATGCAGATGATAAAGAGTGGGAGGATGGAGAAATCTTAGATCCTGACAGTGGTCAAATTTATGATTGCAAACTTTGGTTAGAAGATGGAGAATTACAAGTTCGGGGTTACGTTTCGTTTTTCTTTAGAACGCAATCGTGGATTCGGATTTAATATATAGGAAGCGCTAAAAACAAAGTTCCCATAAAACGATGCATGTTCCAATTCGATCAATCCTTGGTTAGAAAGTATGTTACGGTAATCAGCTAAACGGCTCGACTCGATTTTTGTCGTCTTCTTTAAAAAGAAAAACATGGCCTTTTCTATCAGTCGCTGCCACCAATTTGCGGGTTGATTAAAATCAGCGACCAACCATATACCACCTTTTTTTAGTTGTTGTTGAAGCGAATTGATGACTTTTGTTCGTCTGTTTTCCTCAAATAGGTCGAGAAAGAAAAAGGTGATAATAGCATCGTAACTTTTATTGGGAATTGATAGTTCGTCACCGATAATAAAGTTGACAGCTTCCGACTCGTTTACTTTTTGAGCGATTTTAATCATCTTTTCCGATTGATCTACGTAGTCGATTCTAAGAAGTGGTTTTTGCTCACGGATCGGAATGAGTACATCTCCTCTTCCGCCGCCTATGATCAATATGGTTCCGCTATCTGGTAACGAGGAAATGTACTTTTCTTGTGCTTTTATTAGCGCCTGTCCAAAAACTGCTTTCACCAAAATATGATAGCAAAATGCGATGGAATTATAGTTGTTCATGGTATAAAAAAATGCCCTTTTGACGAATCAAAAGGGCATAATTGATAATGTTAAATTCCTTTTTTCTTTGTTTTTACGTTTTCGAGGTGCTCTCCTGCTTCGGACTTTTGCTGTTCCAATGCTTCCAATGCTGAAGTTTTTTCTTCTATTTCAGTTGTTTTCTCTTCATTTTCTTCCGTCAACTTGTCGATTTCTTTTTTGTTATCGGCAATATCTTCGTTGAGGTCTTCAATGTCATCCTGCATTTTTTCGATGTCTTTTGATAGGTCTCCGTGTGCATCGACAGCATTATCTAACTTTTCGTCATAATGTTCCGTTAAGTAAGATTTTAAGAAATTATCCATTACTGTTCGCATGCTCGCAAATGCTTTTGCGTCCTCATTAGGCGTAATGTATAAGTCGTACCCTTTTCTTGCAAACAAACTCATCTGCGTGCCTTCGTTTTCAATTTCTTTAAACTTTGCAAATAAGTCGATTTGTACCTCCGAAATGTCTTTTATTTTTTGAGCTTCAACTGCATAAAAATCTCCGCTTCTTTTTAATTTAACATTATGGTTATCCTTTAAAAAACGTTTGAAGGCTTTTCGGGTATCTTTGGGATTGGGCGCAATGTCTACCTCAAGAGAAAGTTGACTTTTTTCTTCGTGATACACGGTTGATTCAATGATGGTATACGTTTGTGCAGTAGAGATAAACGTGGTAAAAATAAGTGCTATTGTAATTGCTGTTTTCATATATTAAGTTTTTTTTACTTTAATAGAAAGTATTGAGCCAAAAATAGAGGATCTTGGTTTTAAGTGAGCTAGGACCAACTCGGATTTTATGCTAAGTAGAATTATTTCCACAACTTCAGCCTTTTACTCCCCCCAAATTAGATACTTTTGTTGAGTAATTACGATAAAACATGTTAAGAGGTAAAAAAATAGTTGTGGTAATGCCGGCTTACAATGCATCCAAAACCTTGGATCGAACGTATGCAGAAATTCCCTTCCCACTTGTTGATGAGGTCATTTTGGTAGATGATAATAGTCCCGATGATACCTTTGCGAAAGCGAAAGAGCTGGGCATACAACATGTTGTAAAACATGAGGTAAATCGAGGTTACGGTGGAAATCAAAAAACCTGCTATCAATTGGCATTGTCCATCGGGGCTGATGTGGTAATTATGGTACACCCTGATTATCAGTACACACCCAAATTAATTCCCGCAATGGCGGAATTGCTGACATCAGGGTTGTATGAAGTCGTTCTAGGTTCACGAATATTAGGAACTGGCGCATTAAAAGGAGGGATGCCGCTTTATAAATACATCGCCAATCGCTTTCTTACCTTTTTTCAAAACCTATTAGTGGGTTCTAAGCTATCCGAGTTTCATACAGGCTATCGAGCCTTTACCAGAACAGCTATTGAGTCTGTAAATATAGAAGGCAATTCAGATAACTTCATATTTGACAATCAAATGCTATCCCAATTGTTAATGAAAGATTATGAAATCGCGGAAATTACCTGCCCTACCAAGTATTTTGAGGAAGGGTCTTCCATTAATTTAACCAACAGTACAATTTATGGACTTGGTGTGCTGAAAGTAAGTGTTCTACACCGATTGAAAAAGATGGGACTGTATACCGCTAGTATTTATAAATAGCTTCAATCTTTTGGTTTGCTATCCAAATTTTGAAGTCTTAATTTCGCCTTACTAATAACGATAAGAACAAAACAATATCAATATGTCGAATGCTATTTTTAACACTCCTGTAGCCAAGAATGAGCCTATTTTATCATACGCTCCAGGTTCTGCAGAGAGAAAAGAGCTACAAGAAACGGTGGCAAATATGAAGTCAAATCCGGTAGATGTGCCCATGTACATTAATGGTAAAGAAGTAAGAACAGGTAATACCGTTAGTATGCATCCACCTTATGACCACAAGCACAACTTGGGTCAGTTTCATATGGGAACTAAGGAGCATGTTCAAATGGCAATTGATGCTGCATTAGAAGCAAAAGAGTCATGGGCGAATACTTCTTGGGAGCACAGAGCTTCTGTATTTTTAAAAGCTGCTGAATTAATTGCAGGTCCATATCGTCAGAAGTTGAATGGGGCAACAATGCTAGCTCAGTCTAAAAATGCTTTTCAAGCAGAAATTGATTCCGCTTGTGAAATCATCGACTTCTTTAGATACAATGCACAGTTTATGCGTCAGATTTACACAGAGCAGCCTGAGTCAGGTCCTGGTGTTTGGAATAAACTAGAATACCGTCCGTTGGAAGGGTTTATTTTTGCCATCACTCCATTTAACTTTACAGCAATTGCAGGAAACTTGCCTGCTGCGCCTGCAATGATGGGAAATACGGTAGTATGGAAAGCGGCAGATAGCCAGATTTATTCTGCACGTGTAATTATGGACATTTTGATAGAAGCAGGCTTGCCAGCAGGTGTAATCAACTTGGTATATGTTGATGGTCCTGAAGCGGGAGATGTAGTTTTTAATCATAAAGATTTCTCAGGTTTGCACTTCACTGGATCTACAGGCGTTTTCCAAGATCTTTGGAAAACAATTGGAAACAATATTCACAAATACAGATCATATCCTAGAATAGTTGGAGAGACTGGTGGTAAGGATTTTATTGCAGTACATAACTCATCAAATCCTATCCAAGTGGCTACGGCAATCACTCGGGGAGCTTTCGAATTCCAAGGACAGAAATGTTCAGCAGCATCTCGAGCTTACATTCCTTCATCATTATGGCCAGCTGTAAAGGAGCAAGTAATTGCGGATGTGAAGTCAATTAAAATGGGTTCTCCTGAAGACTTTACTAATTTCGTTAACGCTGTAATTGATGAGCGTGCTTTTGATAAAATTGCCAAATTTATTGATGATGCAAAAGCTTCACCTGATGCAGAAATTATTGCCGGTGGAGGTTATGATAAGTCCGTAGGTTACTTTATCGAGCCAACAGTTATCGTAGCAAAAGATCCTAAATACACAACGATGTGTGATGAGATTTTTGGACCGGTAATTACCATTTACGTATACGAGGACAATGAGTTTGAAGCAACATTAGATTTAGTTGATGATAATTCATATGCATTAACAGGAGCAATCTTTGCTAAGGATCGCATTATGATTGAACATATGTGCAAGCGTTTAGTAAATGCAGCAGGTAACTTCTACATCAATGATAAGCCAACTGGTGCAGTTGTTGGGCAACAACCATTTGGAGGTGCGCGTAAATCAGGTACGAATGATAAGGCAGGAGCAATGCAAAATTTAATGCGTTGGGTTTCTGCTCGCACGATGAAAGAAACATTTGTAACTCCAGTTGATTATAGATATCCGTTTTTAGGAGAATAATCCTAGATTAAATACAATACTAACAAGCGCCTGTTAAATTTTAACAGGCGCTTTTAGTTTCAAGCTATGCTTAATGGGTACTTTTGAAGTGATGAAGAAGCTTTGGAATAATATACCGCCCTATTTACGCAACAAGTACATAATTACTGGCTTCGTGTTTTTAGCGTGGTTAATGTTTTTCGATCAGAATAACTGGATTACCCAATTTCAGTATCAGATGGAGCTAAACAAACTAGAAAGTGAGCGGGAGTTTTATGATGAAGAGATCAAAAAAGTAACGCAAGATTTAAAAGAGTTACGAACCAATCCAAAATCGTTAGAGAAATTTGCTCGCGAAAAATACCTCATGAAGAAGAGCAATGAAGAGGTGTTTGTTTTAGTGGAAGAGTGAGTTTATATCGCAATTAGTTAATGATTCAATGTGTTAAGTTATTAATTATTAATGGTGAATGGAATATTTGTTAATTGCTCTTGCCGCTGGCAATCGTAGTTTTACATTGTGAAAGCAGTGATGATTGAGGTAATTTAATGGCTAATTTCTCTTGCCGCTGGCAATCGCGGTTTTGGCTTTAGAGGTTAGATTTGTTCCTTTGCGCTCTTTGCGAAAATCGTTGTGCTCTTTGCGGTTAAGCTTGAATCACTAAATCAGCCAAGAAACGAAAAAAAGGCCCACTTCGAATGAAATGAGCCCTTAATTTTAAATGCTGTGTAGTTTACTTAGCCGGTAAAACTTTTGTAGAAACCTCTCCAAAACCTACTCTGATACCATCTTTTTCCGCAAAACCTCTCATGATTACCGTATCACCATCGTTGATGAATGTTCTTTCAGAACCGTCAGATAACTTTACAGGTTTAGTGGCATTCCAAGAAATTTCGAGCATTGATCCATACGAATCAGGTGTAGGACCGGAAATGGTTCCACTTCCGTACATATCACCTGCTTTTACATTACAACCATTGATGGTGTGGTGAGCTAATTGCTGCTCCATGTTCCAATACATATGTTTGTAATTTGACTTACTAACGGTTGTTTCTACACCTGCTTCAGGAGCAATCAACACCTCTAGGTTAATGTCAATGTTTTTGTTTCCCGAATACTTCAAGTATGGAAATACCTCCGGCTCTTGTTTTGGCCCTGCAACTCTAAAAGGCTCTAGCGCATCAAGGGTTACAATCCAAGGAGAAATTGATGAAGCGAAATTCTTTGCTAGGAATGGTCCCAATGGAACATATTCCCACTTTTGGATATCCCTAGCACTCCAATCATTAAACAATACCATTCCAAAAATGAAGTTGTCGGCCTCGTCAGGTGAAATGTGATCACCCAATTCTTTTCCTGGGTAAGTAATAAAAGCAGTTTCAAGTTCGAAATCCAATCGCTTACATGCCCCAAATACAGGGTCACCTTCAGGTGGCTTTTGTTGCCCCTTAGGTCGGTGAATGGCAACACCAGAATTGATGATGGATGAAGAGCGACCATGATAACCTACAGGGATATATTTCCAGTTAGGTAAAAGCGCATTGTTCGGATCTCTAAACATGGTTCCGACGTTTGTCGCATGTTCTATGCTAGAATAAAAATCGGTGTAATCTCCAATTTTTACAGGAAGGTGAGTTTTCACTCGATCGATAGGAGTAATGACTTCATGCAAATCACTTTCTTTTTTTCGAAGTTCATTGTTTCCTTCTGTGAATAGCTCTGATAATCGATTTCTTACAAGTCGTGTAAAACTTTTCCCTTGTTCGATAAAAGCATTTAGGTTCTCTTGATTAAAGAGGTTATCAGTATCTATTCCTTTAAAATATCCGAGGTCAGATAATGCTTGCAGGTCAATAACACTATTGCCGATTCTAGAAGCTACTCGTTTTGTTTTTTTATCCGAGCTGATGATCCCAAATGGAAGGTTTTGTATCGGAAAATCCGAACCTTCATTCACCTCAATCCAACTCGTTAGCTTTGTATTATTCGCGTTTATTTCCATTCAACTTCGTTTTTTATGATTTCTACAAAAATAGTAATTTGAT
>CBFHZL010000038.1:0-20597 GCA_965660325.1 uncultured Acidiluteibacter sp. | reverse complement strand
ACTTTTACTTATAAATAGCCGTAACGCTTTAATTTAGAATCTTGGTCTCTCCAATCTTGGTCTACCTTCACGTACAACTCTAAAAATACTTTTTTATCGAGGAACTTCTCCATATCTAACCTAGCGGCAGTTCCTACCTTTTTCAACATCTTACCTTGATGGCCAATTAGAATACCCTTTTGGGAATCTCGAGCCACCATTATATCCGCTGATATCCGCACAATATTTTCCTCATCTTTAAATGAATGAACGACCACTTCGCACGAATATGGAATCTCCTTTTTATAATTCATGAAAATTTTCTCACGAATTATCTCTGCCATAAAAAATCGCTCCGTTTTATCTGTTAGCGCATCCTTTTCAAAATACGGAGCAGATTCAGGCAGCAAGGAGGTTATTTTATTTAATAGGGTATCTATTCCTTGCTTGTGCAATGCCGACATCGGCAAAATCTCTGCATCTGGGAATTGCTCGCTCCATAATGCTACGGTATCCTCTAATCGCTGCTGATCCAATAAATCAATCTTATTGACCACGATCAACAATGGCACTTCGATCTCTTTTAAACGCCTTAAAACTTTCTCATTTTTGATGATTTGGTCGTAAGCATCTACGATTAAAAGCAACACATCTGCATCCTCTAGCGCTGAATAAACGAATTTCATCATTCCTTCATGAAGTTTATAGTTTGGCTCTAAAACTCCTGGAGTGTCAGAAAATACGATTTGATAATCCTCATCATTTACGATTCCTAAAATTCGATGACGAGTAGTTTGAGCCTTTGATGTAATAATGGACATCTTCTCACCAACTAGTCCGTTCATTAGCGTGGATTTTCCCACATTTGGGTTTCCGATGATATTAACAAATCCTGCTTTGTGCGACATTTTTTTTGCATTTTATTTGCACTGCAAAGAAACAAATAATATATTTGCACTCCAATTAAGGAAGGCACCTTTATTTCTCGAATAAAATCAGCCTTTAAATTGAAGTTAAACAGCGGTTTAACAGACAAAATTTCAGAATAAGCAAGCAATATTGCTAAAAGATATATTGCGGGGTGGAGCAGTTGGTAGCTCGTCGGGCTCATAACCCGAAGGTCATAGGTTCGAGTCCTGTCCCCGCTACTACGAAGGAGTTGAGAAATCAGCTCCTTTTTTTTGTGATTTATTTTAATATCAATCTGTGGTTTAATATATTAATTTCATTCATAATTACCGACTTATCTTAGAATTGACACCCTCAAATGGTTAAATTATTATCCCTTTTTGCTCCGCCAAAAAGGAAAACAAAAAGGCGGGCCGGTAATTAATTTTAACCCTTGCTTCACAAAGCCTAAGAAGCTTGAATGATCTCCACGAATGCTCTTGGAGCTTTCCAATCTTTCTAAGGCTTCGTTTTACAAAAGTCAAAATTACTTACAATGGCCTCTATCAATTCTTTAAATTGAAAAGGCTTATTTGATTTTTACAAGAAATCATTTCTTAATTCAGGTCTAAAATACTTTACATGAGGATAAGGTGTCATCAGCTAAAATCCGGCAAGCTTAAATCCTGTCCCCGCTACTACGAAGGAGTTGAGAAATCAGCTCCTTTTTTTTGTGATTTATTTTAATATCAATCTGTGGTTTAATATATTAATTTCATTCATAATTACCGACTTATCTTAGAATTGACACCCTCAAATGGTTAAATTATTATCCCTTTTTGCTCCGCCAAAAAGGAAAACAAAAAGGCGGGCCGGTAATTAATTTTAACCCTTGCTTCACAAAGCCTAAGAAGCTTGAATGATCTCCACGAATGCTCTTGGAGCTTTCCAATCTTTCTAAGGCTTCGTTTTACAAAAGTCAAAATTACTTACAATGGCCTCTATCAATTCTTTAAATTGAAAAGGCTTATTTGATTTTTACAAGAAATCATTTCTTAATTCAGGTCTAAAATACTTTACATGAGGATAAGGTGTCATCAGCTAAAATCCGGCAAGCTTAAATCCTGTCCCCGCTACTACGAAGGAGTTGAGAAGTCAGCTCCTTTTTTTTGTGATGTAAATTTTCAATAAAAAAGGGGCGCTGTATCTAGCGCCCCTCCCTGTCTTCAAGACATTCTGTTTCACTTTGATTTACAACACATTATCCATAATTTCTTGAACTACTTCTGGATTCAATAACGTACTCGTATCTCCTAGGTTATCGGTGTCCTGTCCGGCTATTTTTCTTAAAATCCGGCGCATAATTTTACCAGAACGAGTTTTAGGCAAACCACTTACAAACTGAATCTTATCCAACTTCGCTATTGGCCCAATATGCTCTGTAATAATCTGGTTGATTTCCTTTCTAAGGTTATCGTGATCTCTAGATTCTCCCGTTTCCTTTAAAATGACATAACCATAAAGTGCATTTCCTTTAATGTCATGTGGAAATCCTACAATGGCAGATTCCGCCACAGCAGGGTGCTCATTGATTGAATCTTCAATGGGCGCTGTACCCAAATTGTGACCTGAAACAATAATTACATCATCTACTCTACCTGTAATACGGTAATAACCAACTTCATCTCTCAAAGCACCATCTCCAGTGAAGTACATATCCTTGAAAGCAGAGAAGTAAGTGTCTTTATAGCGTTGATGGTCTCCCCAAATAGTTCTCGCAATAGAAGGCCATGGAAATTTAATACATAACCTTCCGTCTACTTGATTTCCTTTAATTTCTTCACCATTTTCATCCATTAATGCAGGTTGGATTCCTGGAAAAGGCAAGGTAGCATAAGTCGGTTTAGTTGGCGTGCAAAATGGTATCGGAGAAATCATGATTCCACCTGTTTCTGTTTGCCACCAGGTATCTACAATAGGACTCTTTTTCTTACCTACGTTATCATTATACCAATGCCATGCCTCCTCATTTATCGGCTCTCCCACCGTACCTAATACCCTCAAAGAAGATAAATCATGATTTTCTACGTACTCTACATTTTCTTTTGCTAATGCTCGAATGGCTGTTGGTGCTGTATATAATTGCGTTACCTTATGCTTCTCTACTATCTCCCAAAAGCGTCCAAAGTCAGGGTAAGAAGGAACACCTTCAAACATAACTGTAGTGGCTCCATTAGCTAGCGGACCGTATACAATATAACTGTGGCCTGTTATCCAGCCAATATCAGCAGTACACCAGTACACGTCGTTTTCTTTGTAATTAAATATATTTTTAAAGGTATATGCCGAGTAAATCATATAACCCGCGGTGCTGTGCACCATACCTTTAGGCTTACCCGTAGAACCTGATGTATACAAGATAAATAATGGATCTTCTGCATCCATTATTTCTGGCTCGCAATGTGGCTTTGCTTGGTCTAACAGTGGCTGCAACCATTTATCTCTGCCTTCTTTAATCGCCACTTCACTATTAATTCTTTTAGCGACCAAAGTGGTGGAAACTCCTTCGCATTGTTCTAATGCTTCATCCACGATTCCTTTTAAATCAATCGTTTTGTTACCACGATAAGATCCATCGGAAGTTATGACCACTTTACAATCACTGTCATTAATACGCGTAGCCAAGGCCGTAGATGAAAAACCTGCAAAAACTACGGAGTGTATAGCCCCAATCCTTGCACAAGCCAGTGTAGCTATGGCCAACTCAGGTATCATCGGTAAATAAATACAAACCCGATCTCCTTTTTGAACGCCTTGGTCTTTGAGCACATTACTCATTTGGCACACTCGCTCATGTAATTTTTTATAAGTAATGTGCTCTGCGGGAGCATTTGGGTCGTTCGGTTCAAAAAGTATAGCCGTTTTATCGCCTCTTGTTCTTAAATGCCGATCGATGCAATTTTCGGTAATATTCAATTTTGCCCCCTCAAACCACTTTATTTCAGGCTTACTAAAATCCCAACTTAATACCTTATCCCATCGCTTTCGCCATATAAAATGCTCTTCTGCTATCTCTTCCCAGAATAATTCAGGATCACGGATGGACTTACGATAAACTTGAAAATACTCTTCGAAGTGTTTTATGCTATAATTACTCATGTTCTATTATTTTTATTCTCGGTGCATCAATTTAGTCGATGCAATTTACCGATTTTGTTCAATTTATATTTGCTTAAACCTGTTTAGATTGCTCCTGAAACACCAACTTTATTTCATCTATTATTTTGGGATCGTCAATAGTTGACGGAACCTTAATTGGTTCCTTATCTGCAATAGCTCTTAGCAATTTTCTTAATGTTTTACCTGACCTTGTTTTGGGCAGTCGTTCTGCAATCAACACCTCTCTAAATGAAGCAACAGCTCCAATTTCTTGACGAACGAGCTGAATCACTTCTTTTTTTACGTCTTCTGCATTGGTAACCTGACTATTTAATACAATTATTCCCAAAGGTTTCTCCCCTTTCAGATCACACTTTACGCCAAAAACAGCACATTCTGCAACAGCTTCATGGCTGGATACCACTTCTTCCATCTCAGCGGTTGATAACCTATGGCCGGCTACATTAATAATATCATCTACTCTACCGGTAATGAAAACATAACCATCCTCATCACGATAACCTCCATCACCTGAAAAATAATATCCTGGAAATTTACTCAAGTACCCGGTGTAGAAACGCTCTTGATTTCCCCAAAGTGTCATTAAATTTCCCGGAGGCAAGGGTAGTTTTACTGCAACAAACCCCTCTTCGTTGGGCTTTGCGTAGCTCCCTTCTTCATTCAGTATTTGAATATCATATCCACAAACAGGAAAAGTAGCTGAACCAGGCTTCACCTGCTGTGTGTTTACTCCAACCATATTCGCTAACATAGGCCATCCACTTTCGGTTTGCCACCAATGATCAATAACTGGTATTTTTAGATGTTCTTCAGTCCATTTCAATGTAGCTGCATCACAGCGCTCTCCTGCTAAAAATTGATATTTCAACGACGTTAAATTGAATTTTTTTATCCAATCACCATTGGGGTCTTCTTTCTTAATTGCCCGTATTGCGGTAGGAGCAGTAAACATAACGTTTACTTTGTACTCACTAATCACTCTCCAGAAAGTAGATGCGTCAGGAGTTTTAATAGGTTTTCCTTCAAATAGCACTGTTGGATTTCTATTAATTAACGGAGCATAGACAATATAACTGTGCCCTACAACCCAACCAACATCACTTGCCGCCCAATAAACGTCACCGGGTTTTACGCCATAAACGTGCTTCATTGAGAATTTAAGTGCCGTGGCATAACCTCCCGTATCTCTAACAATTCCTTTGGGTGTTCCAGTAGTTCCCGAAGTGTATAATATGTATAATGGATGATTAGAGCGAACAACAGTAGGCTCTACCAACTCAGCATGTGCCACCAGTTGCTCATAATCGACGTCGTATGAGCGCCGCTTCCATTCCATTTGCTGTAACTTACGTTGATAGGTTACTACACGGGCAGGTTTATGGCTTGCCTTTTGAATTGCTTGATCAACAAATGGTTTATATGGGATTATTTTATCAATTTCTTTACCTGAAGATGCCGTTAATATGACTTTTGGTTTGCAGTCGTCGATACGAATGGCCAATTCATGTGGTGCAAACCCGCCAAAAACCACTGAATGAATTACTCCCAAGCGAGCACACGCAAGCATTGCATAAATTGCTTGAGGAATCATTGGCATATAAATGATGGCTGTATCGCCTTTCTTCATCCCCAAATCTTGAAGTCCTCCTGCAAGCTTTGCTACCTCATCATAAAGTTGAAAATAGGTAATTTGCTGTTTAGTGTCGGTAACAGGCGAATCATAATAGATGGCCACTTCATCACCGAAACCATCTGCAATGTGTTTATCAATACAGAGATAACTCATATTTAACTCCCCATCGGCAAACCATTCAGGGTAGCCTTTTTGATCAGGAGACAGTGTAGTTATCGGTGGTGTATACCAGCTAATTTCATCAGACTGCTCTCTCCAAAAGAGCGCTCGATCATTGATACTTTTTGTAAAAAAATCATGGTAATTCATAGCTTAGATGTTTTAGAATGAAACAATCCAAACCAATTGGGATTAAGTACTTTTAGCTTTATTAATGCCCAAATAAATACAACAAATGATGCACCAACAGCGAGTGATTGGCCTGTGGATACTGTATTATTGTTTTCCCATTCGAAACGAATGTATAAGGATATCAGGATATAAATCGATATGATTATATCCGATAATAAAGGACTTATTTGAAATTTCATTATTACTTGCTTTAATTAAACATTGGTTGTTTGCACACAAATCCAATATGTTAGACTAAAGAAGACTTAAAATTTCTGTTACAATTTTTTTGACTGAAAAAGGCTTAACGAGGTACTTATCGGCTCCTAAGCTTAATCCTTTTTGTATGTCTGAAGTTTTATTCTTCGCTGTTAAAAATACAACTTTTGTTGCATTTAATTCAACTTTTTCTCGAATGAATTTCAATGTTTGATAACCATCCACATTTGGCATCATGATATCAAGCAGAACGACATCCGGTATTTGATGTGATAATATTTCAATTGCTTCGCTTCCGTCTCGCGCGATAAAAACCTCAAAGTCATTTTTTTTAAAGGTATACTCTAGCGACATAACAATATTTGGCTCATCGTCAACAATTAAAATTTTTCGCTTTCCCATCATTGTAAAATTAATCAAATGGCAATTTAAAACCTACCACTACTCCCGCTTTCACACCATTATTTGCCCAGATCTTACCATTATGTTGCAGCACGATTTGCTTACTAATAGCTAAGCCTAAGCCGCTTCCTTCGGGTTTAATTGTATTTTGGTTTTTAGACTGATAAAATTTATCAAACACAAATTCTAAATCCTCATTCGGAATACCCTTTCCATTATCCTTTACTTCCACGAAGATAAAACCTTCATCATAACGATAATCAATACTGATAACGCCCTTTTCCTCTTCACAAAATTTAATCGCATTAGAAAGCAAATTTGTCAACACTTGTAAAATACGATCTTCGTCATAATAAAAAGCGTAATCACTTTTGTTGGTGTGAAGGACCGTAATCTTTTTGTTTTGTGCAATTGGTATGATTCCCGCTAAAGCAGTCTCAATACTTTTACTAAGGCTATTCCTAGCTAAATTAAGTTGCTCTCTGCCTGTCGACAACTTTTCAAAATCCAGTAAATTATTAATTAACCGACTCATGCGGTCAGCATCAGTAAGAATGTTGTTTAAAAATTGCTCACTCAATTCGGATGGCATTTCCTGAAGATCGTCTATAAGTAACTCAGCTGCTGCCCTAATCCCTGTGATCGGGGTTTTTATTTCGTGGGCTACAGTGTCCAAAAATTCATCCTTTTGTTGGTCTTTTTCTACCAACTCTACATTTGCTGCTTTTAGTTGATCTGTTAGCTGAGTAAGTTGCTTTGATTTGTCGCGAAGTAATTTATTTCGACTAATCGTTTCTTTTGACTCCTCTAAAATCTTAAGGACCTCAATCAAGCTAATCTCCTGTTCCTTTACTACTCCTGCTATTAGTATCTTGGCAGAAGCATTACCTATACTACCAGTCAATAGTTTTTCAGAAAAATTGATCAACCGGGCATCCGCCATTTGTGTATTGCTTGGTAAATCATACTTAGCAAAAAATAATCGCAAAGCCCTAGCAGTTCTATCCTCTCCCAGAAATCGAACCAAAACGTTCTTAATATCAGAAACAAACGCCTCCCCTTTCCAAACCAAAGCACTATCCTGCAGCGAATTATAATTTTTTGAATCCACAAACATCTCAGCATAGTTGCGCTCTCGATAGTTCCCTTTAGCTGTTATTGAAAAGATTAAATAGCAAACCACATTTACCATTATACTCCAAAAAAAAGCATGAGCAGGTGGACTAAGAAAATCAATCCCGAGAAGGGCATGTGGCCTTAACGCTTCGACACCGAATAGACCGTTTTCGACAAACAAAGTAGATCCTGTAAAAGACTGAATAGTAAATGGAACAATAAGGGTATAAAACGTCACTAAAAAGCCTGCAATCATTCCAATTTTAGCTGCCTTGGAAGCTCCACGATTCCAAAAGAGACCAATAAAAAATGAAGGCGCTAACTGCGATATAATCACAAATGATATAAGTCCAATAGAATACAATGATGACTCAATTGAAAAACTAGCATAAAAGATATACGCCAAAATAATAATAGAGAAAACAGAAATCCTCCTGATTCGCTTAATGTAGAGGGCATTCTTTTCCGGTTGGCCTTTACTAAAGACCTCCAAGAAACCGTAAGGTATCACCACATTATTACTCACCATCGTAGATAGTGCCAGCGTGGAGATAACTACCATAGAGATTACCGCTGACAAGCCACCAAAAAAAACAAGAAGAGCCATAAATAAATTCCCTTCATTTAGCGGGAGTAGCAAAGTAAAATACTCGGCATTAGCAACATCTCCAAAGGTTATTTTACCGGCCCATGCAATAAAAATAACAAAGAAATTAAATAGCAATAAGTACAAAGGAAACAACCATATCGCCTTTTTAAGCTGTTTTTCTCTCACATTTTCAACCACAGAAACTTGAAACATCCTCGGAAGCAGAAAAATGGCGGTAAACGAAAGTGCTATCATGTAAAGCCAATTAAATACTGACTCAATTCCTTGGAACCCGATCAATGGGGAGATATCCTCGACTGTGGTGATTTTCTGATATAAATCCTCAGTTCCACCAAACAAATAAAAGGTGATGTAAACGCCAACTGCTAAAAAAAACAACAATTTAAGCACCGACTCAAGTGCTATGGTCGCTATAATTCCTTTATGTTTGACAGATGCATCCGTAGTTTGAGTACCAAAAAAGGTAGCAAAAATGGCTAAAAGAATAGCGATGTATAAAGTAGAATCACTTAATGTACTACCCGAAATAAATGAACTTTGAGCGGTTAACAGGTCGTAGGTTTCTGCTATTGCTTTCAATTGTAATGAAATGTACGGTATGGTACCAATCGTACAAATAACAGCTACTAATGCCCCCAAAAATCGATCATTCCCGTAGCGCAAAGAAATAAAGTCAGCGATAGAAGATATTTTATGTTGTTTAGAGATCCGAATCACTTTACGAAGAATCACAATCCATAAAGGTGCAGCGATAACAGGTCCCAAATAAATAGGCAAGAAAGACACTCCAGAAGTTGCAGCAACTCCAACACTACCATAGTACGTCCACGCAGAGCAGTAAACCGCAAGAGATAAAGTATATACATATGGACTGTTGACCCACTTACTTTTCGCATTCCGCTCGGCAATAAAAGCCACATAAAACAAAATGCCTAAATAAACTAAAATTAGGGCGCTCAATACGTAATTACTCATAGTGCCGCTTTAGTATGACATAAGAAATAACAATAGAGATCAACCAAATAGAAAAAATTGAAAAATAAAAGATTGGTATTCCCCAAAGTGCATTAGTACCATTAAAAATCAACACCAAAGGAGCATTAAAGAGTAATGCCAAGGATATTCCTAAGATAACAAGCTTTTGTTCGTGCCTTTTTTTCACGTCAACTAATATCGTAATAATTCTAAAAAAAAGCAGCGTTACAAAAAAATGTAACGCTGCACCCGTTTAACCAATTAGGGCATTAGTGCCCCGAAGCTTCACCGGCTCCGCTTGGGATCCTAATATTTTCAACGATTTCTTGGACATTCACAGGTGGTGCAGGAGACAACCTAGAAATAACCAATGAAACAATTAGATTCACTACCATAGCAATAGTTCCGAAACCTTCCGGAGAGGTTCCAAACCACCAATCTTCCTGTGGAAGGGGATCCATCAGTCCAATTAAGCCCGTTTTATAAACTATCATGTAAAACAACATTAATAGAATTCCTACTACCATTCCTGCAATTGCACCTTCTTTATTCATGCGCTTATCAAATATTCCAAGTAAAATAGCCGGAAAAAAGGACGCTGCACCCAACCCGAAAGCCAATGCAACTACCGCTGCGACAAAGCCAGGAGGGTAAATACCAAATAGCCCCGCAATGATAATGGCAACCAAAATGGCAATCCTTGCAGCCATCAACTCTCCTTTCTCGGATATATCAGGCTTTAGTTGCTTCTTTATCAAATCGTGGGAAACAGAAGTAGAGATTACCAATAAAAGACCTGCCGCTGTTGAAAGTGCAGCGGCCAATCCACCTGCTGCTACTAGCGCTATCACCCAGTTGGGCAACTTAGCAATTTCAGGGTTGGCCAATACCATAATGTCACGGTCTACGTATAGCTCATTTGCATCTGCTGTTGGGTTAGCAACAATTCGTTCGCCATTTACACCTCTTTCTTCGGTGTAAACAGGCTTTCCGACAACAGCATCACCTTTTACGTATTGAATCTTACCGTCATTATTTTTATCCGTCCAAGCGATCAAACCAGTATTTTCCCAATTTTTAAACCAGTCAGGAATAGCTGTATACTCCGTATCTTTTACCGTTTCGATTAAATTTGTTCTTGCAAAAACAGAAACTGCCGGAGCTGTAGTGTAAAGAATAGCGATAAACAACAAAGCTAAACCTGCTGACTTACGTGCGTCCTTCACTTTAGGAACTGTAAAGAATCTAACAATCACGTGCGGCAAACCTGCAGTTCCTGCCATCAGTGCCATTGTAATTGCAAATACATCCCAAGTAGACTTAGTTCCACTGGTGTATTCACTAAATCCTAACTCCGTATGCAAGGCATCTAATTTATCGAGCAAATAAGCTCCGCCTTCTACTTTTCCACCCATACCAATTTGAGGTATCGGGTTACCTGTCATCTGCATAGAGATGAAAAACGCCGGAACCATAAAGGCAAATATTAGCACACAGTATTGTGCTACCTGTGTATAAGTAATACCTTTCATTCCTCCCAAGAAGGCAAAAATAAGCACCACTGTCATGCCAATAATTACTCCTAACGTAATATCAACCTGAAGAAATTGAGAAAAAACTATCCCGACACCTCGCATTTGACCTGCTACATACGTAAATGAAACGATTAAAGCACAGAATACTGCAACCGTCCTTGCGGAGTTAGAATAATAACGATCCCCAATAAAATCAGGAACAGTAAACTTTCCAAATTTTCGCAGGTAAGGCGCGAGCAAAAGAGCTAGCAATACATAACCTCCGGTCCATCCCATGAGGAAAACGGAACCATCATACCCCATAAATGAAATTAGACCTGCCATGGAAATAAAAGAGGCAGCACTCATCCAATCGGCTGCAGTAGCCATACCGTTTGCCAAAGGAGATACACCTCCACCAGCAACGTAAAAATCTTTAGTTGAACCGGCTCGAGCCCAAATTGCTATACCGAAATACAGGGCGAATGTAACCCCAACTAAAATCCATGTCCATACTTGAACGCTCATACTATTATATTTTAAATGTGATTAATTGAGATTATTCGTCGTAACCGTATTTCTTATCTAGCTTATTCATTAAGCGAACATAAGCGAATACTAAGATGACAAACACGTAAATTGAACCTTGTTGGGCAAACCAAAAACCGAGTTTAAAACCGCCTAACTTAAATTCATTCAAGGTATCTTTCAAAAGAATACCTGCGCCAAAAGAGGCGACAAACCATATAGCTAGCAGGATAAAAAGATACCTTAGATTCTCTTTCCAATAAGCCTTTGCATTTTTACTTTCTGACATTGTCTAAATTTTATAAATAAATCATTGCTTGAATTAAAACGCCGTTGGTAGTCGTACCAAAGCGATCCTCATTAGAGTATTCAATCGTTAACTTGGAGTTGTGACCACTTAGGTAAGCATTCAAACCAACTCCTAAACGATTAAAGTTATCATCGTTTACTTCATATTCGTTAATTGCGTAGGATGCGTAAGGCTGAAATCTAACGGATTTTATGTTTCCTGGGATAACATATCCGGCATGACCATAAATCATGCTACCTGAACCATAAGCAGAAAAAAGATAATCATCTCCATAGTCATTTTGCTGATAGGTTGCATAGGCCGTAACAGCACCACCATTATCTCCGATTGGCGCATCGTAAAAGATGTCTGCAGCAAAAACACTTACTAACTGGCCATCGCGCGTTCCATCTTGATTGATATTTACACTGCCATTAGGATGCAAGAAGAATCCTGCTCCAACATTCAGTACACGCTTAGATCCTAAATAGCTTCCGACCTTGTAAGGCAGAAAGTTGGACTCCTCGTCTAGTAAGTTGTAATCAAAATACCCAGTGTATGTCTTACTAGACTTTGCAGAACCTAATAGCCTAGCTCCACCATATACCGACCCAACAAAATTAGAATCAGCGACATCTCTCGTATCTAACCCATTAACTGTAGCATCATTGATAGACACCCTATACTGCAATCTTCCAAACTTACCTTTCCCAAAGATACCGAGGTGACGAGCAAATTGATCCGACAGGCCTATGGTTGCCCACGATTGACGATTATTGTCAAGGGTCATAATATTGAGCGTACTTTGATTATTAAGCCTTGAAATGCCATTAAAATAGTGTAAGCCTGCTCCAATGGTATGGTCTTTTGCTACATTGTATTGAGCCCAAACATCATGAAAAAACAATTGAGCACCGGCATCTTTCCCTAATGGACCCATTGTATTTTTATTGAGACTATTCAGCCCAAAATGGGTGAGAATTAAAAACCGATCCGTAATTTGGGAAAACATGAGCACTCGGGCTCTTCTTAAATTAAAGTCGACAGGAGTTTCATCCGGAGCAGGGTCAAAATCGACACTAGCCTGAACTTGCGCCCATGAAATGATTCGCAGGTATTTTTTACCCTCCTCATCAAACTTTACTTTTAACCCACCATCATAATCGGGGGAGCCTTGAGCAGTTAATAACTGACAAGTTAAGAGTAGT
This sequence comes from uncultured Acidiluteibacter sp., assembly GCA_965660325.1. Lineage (GTDB taxonomy): Bacteria > Bacteroidota > Bacteroidia > Flavobacteriales_E > Vicingaceae > Acidiluteibacter. The sequence goes on along the minus strand of CBFHZL010000038.1, from coordinate 7,726 downwards.
GCACCCGTCAGTAATGCATTTAGTTTTTTCATCTTTTTAAAAATTAGTTTAACCTAGATATTGGTTTTGTGTGCGGTACTAATCTCTAAAAAAGGATGAATGTCAAAAAATACAGTATAGCTTTTTGCTAATTAATATAGTTAATCTCTAAAACGCTCCCATTTGATCATCATAAATTTATCGCCAAGTTCAGTAATAACAACCCCTGAACCATTTAAACTATCTTTTTTGCTAAAAAAGGAAGCTAGCTCATCTGCATTCAAAATTTTATATGTTGGGTGGTAATTGGAGTTATAAGGCCGCTTAATATTGTATTTTTTTACCCAATTCATTACACTCACGTGAGAAATACCAAGAATACGCTCGATTTCTCGATAGGATAAGCCTTCCAAGTAAAGCTGCAATGCTTTATTCACATAATAATCATCTATCTTCTTGCCTGCCTTGTTAACAGTAAAATAATAATTGCAATCCTTACATTTATAACGCTGACGATTATTAACAACACCGCTCTTAATATACTGATCTGAATTGCAGTTTGGGCAAAGATTTATCTTCATGTATACTAATTTAGCATAAATATATCAATTTAGCAAGATATAGTAAATTTGACACAACAAAATAGATGTAGTAACTACAATTTGACAAGGCGCCTCCTTACTCTCCTGCCATAATCAATCATTGGTTTTTCAACAAACAGGTAGGTAAAATGAGAAAACAAGATTGTAATTATTAAAGTAATTAGCACCTTATATACACCAGAAACAGCGTTTAAAAAACCCATTTTTTGAATAACTAGTATTACCAAAGGATGAAATACATATACTGAATAACTAATCTTTCCTGTGTATTCCATTAGTGAAGAAGAATACTTAAAAAAACAGATGAATAAAAAAAGCAGCATCCCTAAGAAGTAGGTGATTGTATATTTTTCCCAACTTTCACCAAACCCAAAATCGTAATTATAGCCTAAATAGCTTACAATTGGAATTAAAATAATGTATAGAACTAAATAGTACTTAGTCAAACTTTTAGAAGCAGCATCACCCTCTATGACATAATACCTATAAAATGAACCAAAATACATGATGGAAAGCGTTAATGGCACTGCCAAAGGCAATTTCACCAACAAAACATTTCTAAAACCTGCCATTACGATAGCAACAAGCAAAAAGCCAACAGCAGTTTGAAATAGAAACCTCTTATTAAACAACTTGTTAATTATAAAAGTTAAAGCAACCAAGAAGTAGAAAATCAACTCTATTTGCAAAGTCCAATATAAGCCGATAATATTCTCTATACCCAAAAACTGCTGAAACATAGTAAGGTTGAATAATAATTCAGTAATTGTGAAACTACCATAAAGAATAAACCCTAAAATTGCTGATAACCAATAGACAGGATAAAGCCTAAAAAAACGGGAAATAGCAAAACTTTTCAAAGCGACTAACCCTTCCCCTTTAATGCTATAGGGAATAACAAAGCCACTGGTCAAAAAGAAAATAATGAGAAATACTTTTCCTAAATCTAGGTGATCTTTTGTGAAATTAGCAGCATTTAATAGCTCAAGATTAACTTCACTAAAGGAGCTTATGGCATGAACTAGCAAAACACCAATTGCAGCCAATCCTCTAGCACTATCTAAATACCCTAAACGCTCTTGTCTCAATTCTAATTAGTTAAATAACCTCATCAATTTGCCAACAAAAGTAATGTATTTGTCAGTCACAAACTCTTGAAATTTCAGATCAAAAACGACTCATTATTTCATAAAAAACTCGTTCGGCATGAGCCGAACGAGTTGTATACTTACAATTCCTATAAGAACTAATCCTTCACACCTAACTTTTCTAGAATGGTATCCATTAAACACCATTTAGTTATAGACGATTGTAATAAATTAGCGCCTACAAATGCGGTAAACCATAACCATGAAATATCTACATATATAGCCAATAATAAGCTCATTAATATAAATGCACCTGCAATCGCTCTCACTACTCTATTTTTCATTTTTTATGTTTTAAATACTACGTTCTATCGGCACCACTACCGCTTTAATTGGATTATTTGTTTCTAAATTTTTATTGAATTCGGTAATCAATTCAAACAGCTTTTCTACCTTAACCTCCTCCGTAAAGGAGAAAAACATGTTTGATTCAGCACCGGACCTTTCACTAGGGAACCAGCTAGATGACATCATTGTTGACGGTGCATTTTTATAGCCATCTATATCAGACTCACTAAAGTTTTCAATTTTTGCTTCTTTAAACAGCTTAATTACTTTATCATGGTAGTCCTCTACCACGGTTACGATTAATAATTTCATAATAAACCTCCTTTTAATTCGTGTGATTTTTACGTTCGATTATGTAATAAACTAAAGGTACTACCAACAATGTCAGCACAGTAGAAACAATTGTTCCGCCCATTAATGAAATGGCTAACCCTTGAAAAATTGGATCGAATAGAATAACAAAAGCTCCAATCACAACAGTCCCTGCCGTCAATAAAATCGGTGTGGTTCTTACTGCACCTGCCTCAATTACTGCTTGTTTCAAACCAACTCCTTCTTCTAATCTAATATTGATAAAATCAATTAATAGAACGGAGTTCCGAACCATAATACCAGCTAGGGCAATCATCCCAATAAATGAAGTTGCCGTAAAAAATGCATCCATCAGCCAATGCCCTAAAACAATCCCAACCAATGATAGTGGAATAGCGACCATCATTACAATTGGTGCTTTAAAGTTTTGAAACCAACCTACAATCAGGATATAAATCATGACAATAACACCTAGAAATGCGATCCCCAAGTCACGGAATACTTCTAGGGTAATTTGCCATTCCCCATCCCACTTCACTGTAAAATCCTCATTGCTTTCAGGCTGAGAAATGTATAATTCATTAATACCATAACCTGCGGGAAGATCCATTTCTTTTAACTTTTCTTCCATGCCAAGAATAGCGTAAACAGGACTCTCTAATTCACCTGCCATATCAGCTAATACATAAACCACTCGTTGTTGATTCTTACGGTAGATTGCTTTATCAGCAATTTTTTCTTTCACATCTACCAAATCCCCAATACTCACCATAATCCCTTGGCTCGATTTTACTTGCAGCTGTGTTACTTCCTGGATAGTCGATTTTTCTTTTGGATCTAACGCCAATACAATACCAACTTGGTCGGCCGCGTTTTCATCATACAATGCCGAAACTGCTCGATTAGACAACGCCATATTCATGGTATAAACCACTTGCTGAGGAGCCACGCCATACAGCATCGCTTTTTCTCTATCCACCACTAATTCATAAGCCGTTTGGTCGGCTTCTACCATCCAATCGACATCAACAACATCTGTCGTATTTTCCAATAGTGTTTTTACTTGAGCAGCTACTTTCATCTGCTCCTTATAATCTGGACCATAAATTTCAGCTACGATCGTTGACAATACCGGAGGGCCAGGTGGAACTTCCACTATTTTTACATTGGCATTATACTTTTTCGTTATTTCTTGTATAAAAGGTCTAAACTCACTTGCTATACCATGACTTTGAGCAGACCGATCGTGCTTATCAGTTAAATTTACCTGAATATCAGCTACATTACTTCCTCTGCGCACATCATAATGGCGAACTAAGCCGTTAAAGGTAATCGGTGCAGAAGTTCCTACATAACTTTGATAGTTGACTACCTCAGGTCGGGTAGATAAGAACTGTGCAATCTCTTTCGCCACTAAATCAGTTCGCTCTAGTGTGGTTCCTTCTGGCATATCAATCACCACTTGAAACTCATTCTTATTATCAAACGGCAGCATTTTAACAGCAACCGATTTGGTGAAAAACATGGCTACAGATCCCAACAACAACAAAGCGGTAAATCCTAAAAATCCCCACCGAAGGCTTTTTCTTTCAATCAACGGCTTTTCAAATCGCTCATAAATCCGATAAATCATGGTATCGGTAATTTCTTTTTCAGGAGCTGCTTCTTTACCACCTTTCTTCTCTTTCTCTCTTAAGAAGATAAATCCCAGATAAGGTGTAATGGTTAATGCAACGAACAATGAAAGTATCATTGCAATAGAGGCCCCAATTGGCATCGGCGACATATAAGGCCCCATCAATCCGGATACAAATGCCATTGGTAATACAGAAGCAATCACAGTAAACGTAGCTAGTATTGTAGGGTTACCCACTTCATTAATTGCATATAAAGCGGCTTGTTTAAACGGTAATCGTTTCATTTTAAAGTGTCGGTGCATATTTTCAGCGATGATAATGGAATCATCCACCACGATACCGGTCACAAAAACTAAGGCAAAAAGTGTAATTCTATTTAGGGTATAATCTAATAAATAGTAACTCAACAATGTCAAAGCAAACGTAACAGGAACCGATAGAAATACTACCAGTCCACCTCTCCAGCCCATGGCCAACATTACCACAATGGTAACTGCTACAATGGCACCAATCAGGTGCATCAATAATTCAGAAACCTTTTGAGAAGCCGTTTCTCCGTAATTACGAGTTACCTCAACGAATACATCATTTGGAATTAAGGTGGCTTTTAAACCTTCCACTTTATCTAAGATAACATCAGCAATCTTCATAGCATCTGCACCTTTTCGCTTAGCGATAGAAAGCGTAACTGCCGGATATTCCGATGGAAAATCAGCAATTTTCTCATTTGCTTGTCCAAAACCCAACTGAACATAAGTAGTCGGAACTTCAGCTACTTGCTTTAAGTAAATAGGTTGATTTTGCTGTACACCGATTACTAGATTTTCAACATCCTCTACAGTCGATAAAAACAAACCAGTTTCTACTGTGAATTCCTGATCATTTTTGGTGATATTTCCACTACTCAATTGCTGATTATTCGCTTTTAGCATTTCTGCTACAGCTAAGAAATCTAATCCTGAAGCCGCTAACTTAGCCGGATTCAAGACTACTCTCATTTCTCGGTTTCTACCGCCAATTAAATGCGTAGCAGAAACATCGTTTACTTTTTTTATTTCATCGTTCAGCTCTTGGGCAATTTGTTTGATTTGATAATCATCATAATTTTCGCTCCAAAGCGTTAAACTCAACATCGGCACATCATCAATAGACCTCGCTTTTACCAATGGCATGGTTACACCTTTTGGCAACTGATCCATGTGCTTATTCATTTCGGTGTACAATTTCACGAATGAACGTTCGATGTCTTCACCTACATAATATTGCACGATAATCATCGCCTGCTCTTTCATGGATGTGGAATACACATATTCTACTCCTTTGATGTTGGAAATCATCTTTTCTAACGGCTGAGAAACTCTCGACTCTACCTCTTCAGGGCTTGCACCTGGATAACCGATAAAAATATCAGCCATCGCTACATCAATTTGCGGCTCTTCTTCTCGTGGTATCAGAAATGAACTGTATACACCAACCACCATAAAGACAACCATCAACAACACTGTTAATTTAGAGTTGATGAATACTTTGGCGATTCTACCTGCTAATCCTTCTTTCATAACTTTGTTCTTTTCTAACGCTTAATAAACTAATGGAGCACCGTTATACAACTTGCTCTCAGCTGATAAAATCAATTGCTCTCCTGCAGACAAACCGGATAAAACTTCTACTTTCCCTTCTGAAATCTGCCCCAATTTCAACCATCTTAAAATGGCTGTATTTTGTTGGCTTACGGTATAAACTCCCGAGAGCTGTCCTCTCGTTACAATTGCATTTTTTGGAATAAATAATGCTTCATTTTCAGTCAATTCACTCTGAATTTGAGCGCTAACTGTGGCATACATACCTGAACGCAATTTTGGATTATTCTCCTTAATCACTGCTCGAATCGCATACTGTCCGCCTGTATTTTTTGAAGAGCTACTTACTTCTGTAATAACTCCTTTTAATTCTGTATCGATAGAATTGATGTAAATAATAACTTCAGCACCTTGCTTTACTGATTGGATATCACTTTCAGGAACCATTGCCGTTACTTCCATTTTTCCTGGCTGCTCTATTCCTAATAAAGGCATTCCCGGATTGGCCATATCGCCAACTTCTATAAATCGGTTGGTGATTACACCATCAAAAGGAGCTGTCAAGTTCACATACTGTAACTGTGCATTCACTTCTCGTTGTTGTTGTTTCGCACCTTCTAATTGTGATTTCATCATTTCATATCGGGTGGTCATATCGTCCATTTCTTTTTGAGAAATACTGTTGGACTTCATCAGACTTTGAAATCGTTTATAATCTTTCTCTGCATTTTCAAATCCTGCCTCAGCTGCTGCAATAGCGGCCTTTACTTGAGCACTTTTTGCTTGCAAATCAGCATTATTGATAATCATTAGCAATTGTCCTTTTTTGACCTTATCACCAACTTTCACCTTTACTTGATCCACAAAACCCATCATTCGAGTACTGATATTGGCAGAGTTAGCCGCGACAATCTTCCCATTAAAATTTAATGTAGAAAGTCCATTCGGGCTAGCGACTTCCATCACTTCTACTTTTACAGGATCTAGCACTACAGCCGTTTTAGTTTCTTCTTTATTTCCACAGCTGTAAAGTGAGATTGCCATTATTGCAATTGCTGCTGTAATTATTGTTGTTTTCATATCAGGGTTGATTTATTTCTTCGTTAAAAATGTAAGTGTAGATTGTGCCATATTATAGGCGAAAATAGATTGGTAATACGCCAATTGCATTTGTGCATACTGCGTTTCCGCCATCAATAAATCGGTAGTTTTCTCCAATCCTTCTTTAAAGCGATTCGTTCGAATTCTCAATACTTCTTTGGCTTGCTGTTGCGCTAATTGTGCTGTTTCAAACTGATGTTGTGCATCAGCTAATTGCCGCTTAGCTTGATTTATTTCTAATTTACTTTGAGAAACATATTGCTCATATTCTAGCGTTGCTTTTTGGCTATTGGCTCCACTTTGTTTGGTTTTACCAATTCGCTTAGCGCCTTCAAAAACAGTCCAACTTAGTTGAGCACCTAGCAAATAACCATTTGCATCGGCACGAAATAATTCATCATCGTATAATTCATAACTACCAAAAGCATTCAATCGTGGTAAGAAGCTCATTTTATCCGACTGGTGCATTTGCTTGTAAGCATCTGTTGCTAAACTCATCGCCTGAATATCTGCTCTATTTTCAGACAATTCAGCTATTCCATTATCGATTAACTGAATGGCTAAACTATCCGTTGGTTGAAAAATAGCTTCCGATGGTTGATTCATGATAAAACCTAAGTAATCAGACGCATTCTGCAATTGAGACTCCGCCATTTTTAGTTGATCTTTCAGCTGATTCACTTGAATTTGAACCGATAAAAAATCAGCTTGCTGCATATAACCGGCTTCCAAGTTATCCTTGGCTACTTTTTGATTGGCCTCAGCTGTAGCTACTGCTTGTTGCATTACTGCTACTGCTTTGTGCGCTAATTGCAATTGCATATACGCCTTATCTACCTCCAAATAAACATAATCAATAGATCGGTCCCACTGTAATTTAGTGGCTTGCATTTGAGTTTTAGCCGCTTTTCGCTGATAAAAACCGTCCACATTAATTAAAGGCTGCTCAAAAGCAACTTTAGTGGCATAGTTTTCAATTTGATCGGGATCGTTCAATAGCGTAGGATTAAAATCTGCTGCCGTTAAAACTTCTTGATTCAATTTGGAACCAAAGGCCATTAAAGGATTGGTGGTAACCA
>CBFHZL010000037.1:19658-21471 GCA_965660325.1 uncultured Acidiluteibacter sp. | reverse complement strand
TTGGTAAGTTCAGCACAGTTTACATCTAAGCTGGCAGTAACAGTCATATTATACTGAAATGCACTGGGATTTACATTCCAGGTAGGTGACTGGGCAAATAGGCTACCTGCACCTAAAATTAGTATTGCACTAATCATTTTTTGTAATTGCTTCATATTCATTTATTATTCGATGGTTTCTATTTAAGATGGTTGTTTATTCTTTGGCTTACTGATTTTTGCAACAAACATCAACTTTATACTATTACTAGCGACTATCCTCAGCCGCTAGTAATGTGCATGGTTTATTAAGTTAGTATTTAACTACTTTTTCTACTTTTAATGCGCTATCATTTGAAAAACGAATGAAGTAAACTCCCGCAGGTAGCATGGTGTTGTTTTTGGCTACACTTGACCAATCTAACAATTCACCTTTTGCTGCAAATCCTGAATAGATTACTCGACCAAATCCATCAACCAAACTAATTTCTACTTTTTCTCCCATATCGGAGGGTACCGTTACATTTAACTCATCCTTGAATGGGTTTGGATATACATAGCCTGAAGCAGCCGCTTCTGTTGGAGCTGATTTGTACAAGTCACAATTCACAGCACCTTTAGTAATTAATACAACCGGCTCATCAGGAGTACCCTCTACTCGATTTTTCTCGAATGAAATACGACCAGAAAGTGGAATTGATTGGTTTCTCAAAGTATCGATCAATTCAAAAGTGAACTGGTCTCCGCTAATACCATAAGCAGAAATATAATACTGTGGTTGTAACTCATTAGAAAGCGATACTGCAGATTCTGAAAGGCCTCTCAATACACCATCAGTATAAGCTGCTAAAACAATGTTTTCATTTTGAAGAACTTCCTCACAGATATCGACTGAAATAATAGCGCCCGTACTTGCCTCATATTGATATGGATTTAATTGGTATCCACTAGGAAGGTAAGCTTCTAAATTAGCTTGAGCTTCTACTTTTGCTTTAGTTCTTAGTAGTCCCAAACGTGGATATACAAAGCTTGTAGGAGCGCTAGCACTTAAAAGATATCCTTTGGTAGGCTCTAATACTTGTAAGCTACCTACCCAACCTAAATTAGGTGTATAATAAGAGAACCTACCTTGCGCTTTTATTATATCCCCCGACTGAGCGTTGTAATTTGCTAGTGCTGTATTAATTTGCATATTTCTGAGTGAAATAAATCCAATTCTATTCCAACCTGAGTCAACATTTATGGTAACAGTATCCGGATCAATTGCAAAGCCTTTATAATCCAACGTATCATCTTGAGATATTTTAATGAGGTATGACTTGTCATTTCTAATACCATCATTCAGTAGATTTCCTACCCACCCTGCTGTTGTGCTATATTGGGCCACTGCATTATTTCCAATGGTTTTTACCATGTCTCCTTCGCTGAAATTTACTTCATTAAAGAACGTTGCCAACGAATTCATATGGTTGTCATAAAGTGGGAATGAAACCCAATTCCATCCATCCTTCAATACAATCGGCTTAGATACATTATCAAATGCATCAAACATTTGTGGATTAAATGGAGAACCGATTAACTGATTATCTACAAAATATAGCACAGGATTGATCTCCGTGTGCAGTTCACCTTTAGAGGCATTCCATATTTGGAAATAAACACTGTCCGATGTATTACTATATACATCTAAGAAAGCGACATACTTATCAAAAGCTTCCATATACTGAAGGTTAGCCACACCTCTAACTTCTCCATTTATAAATGCCACCAATTTGTCATCAGGGTTTGCAGAAACAGTATTATTAATTCTTATCTGACCGATTACATTCATACTC
>CBFHZL010000037.1:0-19559 GCA_965660325.1 uncultured Acidiluteibacter sp. | reverse complement strand
ATAAATGCCACCAATTTGTCATCAGGGTTTGCAGAAACAGTATTATTAATTCTTATCTGACCGATTACATTCATACTCTTTTGATAAAGAGAAGGATCTACATAGAAGTTTGGAGATTGTTTAGTCACTTTTAAGTTGACTAAGTATTTCTCGTTATACCCAAAATCGGTAGACAGCACAATATCTTCTTTATAGTCACCAATATTTATACTTGGGTTCACCACAAAACGAATAGTTTGAGTGCTAAGTGGAGCAATTGTACCGGTACTAGGAGTAACAGTCAACCAAGCAGGAATATTTGAAATAGTAAAGTTTTTAACTTCTCCACCATTATTCACAATTCGAGTAGAGAATGTCAACGTATCATTTAACTCTTTGGTTAACGTTTTTTGAACATCTTGCCAAAGCACTTGATTTTTATTTACAAAAGCAATCCATGTTTTTGGTGATTGCATCACATTCCCGTTTAAGTCTCTTACATTTTTGACTGCAATATTTAATGTCACATTCTCAATGTTTGCAGGCGCTTCGTTAGTGTTAATGACTATCTTATCATTGTTGACACTCCACGTGAAATTGATATTCTTAACAGGTCTCTGTAGCGCAATTGCAGGAGATTCATTATTAGTCACCAAAGCACCACCTTGAGCAACAAGATCCAATAAGCTTGGAGAAACGTCTTTAAATGATGGGGTTAATTTTGGCACTCCTAGCTCCACCTCAAAGCGTTCAAAAGGATAGTAAGCAATAAGACCAAACTCATCTCCTTTCAGACGATTGAATCGATCAAGCTCCAAGTTATCTTTTAACCTAGCTGAATTCCAAATACGAACTTCATCAATGAAACCATTGAAATGTTGATCATAAGTGTCTATAATACCATTAGTAGAGTACCTAGCACCAACTGCCAACTTAGGAGCACCGAAACCATAAAAATTATCAGAGCTAATTGAGTTTTGCTGAAGGCCATCAATAAAAACAGTTGTGTTTGCTAATCGATTTACAACCAATGCAAAGTGGTGCCATTTGTTATCAGCAAAATCTGTAGTAACTCCCTCGAAGTCTACACTGTCGTTTTTGATTCTAATGGTATTATTTGCGTCTAGCTCAATGCTCCAGCCATTTCTATTGATATCATTCGGTACAAATCGTCCGCTACCATTAGATAAGAAAGTCATTGGGCTTCCTCCAGAAGTTTTAAACCAGAACTCAATGGTTAAATCCATTTCGAAAGTAGCAGCTAAAGTTCCAGCGCTATCTAAAAGGGCAAAGTCATCAACACCATCAAAAAAGGCACTACTACTTTTTGGACTCAACTCCCATTGAGCAAACACTTGAGCATTTCTTGCTCTAGCAACATCTTGTGCAAGAACTCCTCTTCCTTCTTCCATTGGCCAATATCCAATCAAGCCGGGCTCTCTGCCAGTTAAGTTATTATTTAATCTACTTGAAATGACAGATGGCGTTAAAGCTCGGTTCCAAATTCTGATCTGGTGAGCACTTCCTGAGTAAAAATCACTATTCGTAACTGCGCTCTTACCAAAATAAGTCTTTCCTCCACTCACATAATTTGCAAAGAAGTTATTCGTTGTACTATTTTGAGTAGATGAACTTGATCGATCAGATATGTCTAGATTCAACCCTGTCTTATCATATACAACAGCATAATGATGCCAAGTGGTATCGTCTAAGATTGAAAAGTTAGAAGCATACGTTTGGTTTCCAATGGTAACTTCTACTTTATTGGCAGTATTAAACCCGATTGAAAAATGATTATTTGCAGTAGCTCCTTGAGATATAACCGTTTGTTTTGTTCCTAAAACGTTTCTTCTAGCCCAAAACTCAACTGTGAAGCTTTCGCTAGCAAAATCAAATCCATTAGCAACTTCTAGGTAATCAGTAACACCATCAAAAGAAACTACTTTGTCGTGGCGTACTTCTTGTCCATTTACAACACCTGTCAACTGAAAGTTATCAAGTGTAAGTGAGCCAGCTTCGATCGGCTCATTAAATTGGATAGAAATGTCATCATTTGGATCTAATACACCGTCTGCTGGAGAAGGTGTCCCAAATGGATGTGGATTAACACGATCAGCAAGACCTCCAACCACAGACGAATACTCATCTTTATCAGGATTTCCAGGAATTTTACATGTAGATACGGCTCTTAATTGGTATGGCTGATCAATTAGTTGTGACATATCAAAGTCGTAAGTAATATAAGCCTGATTAGTTGGAATTCTAAGTGGGTTTGGATGATTTGGATATCTTGTATTTATATTGTTAGTATCCTTAAACCATTCTTCCCCTAGTGTAATCCAAGATGACTGAGCTGATGGCTTATATTGCAACCCTATTTTTTCAAGTCCTCCATAATTAATATCATAACCTGAAAGAATAATAGGCAGGTTACTATTAAAGTCATTATTCAACACAAATTGATCTCCAGGACTAGAAATATCAATATCAGTACAAGAAGGCAAAAACTGAACAGATATATAAACTGTATCGGCAATATCTTCATAGTTTGCAGTACCAAAGGCATATTGACATTGTGAATGAAAAACCAATGCGATGCTATCATAATGAATATGGTTTGGCCCTTTTTCAATTTGAAGTTGCTTAGAAATAGCAGTTCCTGCAGGAACTGCAAATCCTCTATTAGGACTAATTCCATCAATCTTTAAGATTGCCCCATTTGGATTCGTATTTTCTAACACTTTTAAGTCATATACATTATCCTCAGGACCATCATTAATTAAGTTTAAAGTAATGACACCTGCTGCGTTTGCAGGCACATTAAATATCGTAGTTGGTGAAGCCGTAATTCTAGGCTGTTCAATCTGAATAGTAGCCTTATCTATAATAGTACCCGGTCTATAATATTTCGTTCGGGTTTCTCCTTGATAGGGACAAGCTGTTTGTCCACCTCTTGTCTTAAAAATTGGCCCATAACCGTCTTTAGACTCAAACACATCAACAGTAAATTCATCACCACCGTCCGAGTCGTCTAATGTATAGCTAAATGCTGTTGTAGTAGACTTGGTAGTTGCATTAGAAGTTGTATGAGAATAGTTCATATTCATTGCAGTTTCAACCTCTACACCATTACCTCCAATTTCAAACCCAAACGTTAATGCCAACTCTTGGTCCAGAGAAAAGTTAATCGCTAGAGATTCGGTTTCTTCTCGTGAGCTAGTATTGGTATAAGTTAGTCCTGTACCTGCTTGGTAAGAAATATTTCGGTCAAGGTTTGACCCGTTAGCTAATACCTTCTCCCGTTCATTTCTTGCTATTGCATCTTGCCAAAGTTTAATTTGTTGATTATACCACCAAACACTATCTACTCCTGTAGTAACTTTCACTTGTTTGGTAACAGGTAATAGACCTCCAGCAGGGATTTTAGTAATTGTGGTATCTATCGTCTTATACCCTTTAAATGTGTAGCTCTCGCCACTTGAATCTTGAACGGTATTTTTTTCATAATCTGGAGTCGGTCCACTACCAACACCGATAAAATCTGGATGGTCATTACTTTTTCCAAAGTTTTGATCTCCTGTCGTCAGGTGATTAATATATTTCGGGCCAGCTAATAATTGATTTCTAAGAGCTTCCAATTTAGGGATTACTGAGCCCTCTATACCAGCTTGAGTAAAGACAAATTCTGTTCCATAACCTCCAGGAATAGTAAACATTGTTTTTGTAGAACCAATCTTAAACCCTTTACCTCCATAAGAAAGAACGTTCCCGAAACATTCGCTATTTCCATTTCCACATTGAGCGGTGTCAATTAGAGTAATCACTTGAGAAAGGCCAAAATCCATGTTAAGAGATCGACCAAAGAAAACATCGGCATCAGGCCCTACATATTCAGGATCAGCACTTGTGTTTAATGCTACTGAACGACTAACAGACTCAACCAGTTCATTTGCTCCTGTAACACTTGTCTCCACACTAGTTGAAGTCTTTGCGGATACCTCAATTTCTGTTTCTGTCGTATAGCCTAGACCAACAGAAAACTTAGTTCCCAACTTTACTTCTGCACCTATGTTAACGCCAACTCCACCTGTGTTTTCAAAACTACTAACTGATGTAGATGTAACGTCTTTCTCCCAAGAAGAAAAACTATTAGATCCAGGAGGATCTCTAAGTATCATAGTAACCACTTGAGGTCCAGAAGTAGCAAACGAGTTCCCTAAAGCACGACCACCAAAAATAACACCTCTAAACAGAGGAGACGGCGTACCATCAGATGAATTAGGCTCCCAAACTACAGTAGATTTAGGGGTAATTAGCGTTAGCTCGAATGGCTTAGTAAAACTGTAATCCGGAACTATTTGATCGATAGAAGTATTTGCTTGTCCCGCAGAGAACCTGTAGGTTTGAACACCATTAAAGTTATCTTGTGGGCGAATTGTAAACTCCTCCGCGGGATTGATAGCGAGCTGGTTATTAATGACAAATTTACCATCTGTTAGAGGCACACTATCAAAGACTATATTAGATAATCCGGCATCTCTATTTTCATATATTTCATATGCTTCTATTTGCCATACATAAAGATTATTTTCTTCAAAAATTGGATACTTTAAGCTCAGTGCCGATGAAGGAATAAGCATGGTGGTATCTACCAGTTTAATACGAATGCTATCAGACCCATACTGATTATCAAAATCCTCTCCTAGCACATTAATTGTAGGTGTTGAATAGTGAATAAAGTTTAAAACAGAATTGTATTTAGATGAATCGATACTAACAACCTTTCTTACCCCAACAGAATCCTTAAATAAAGTATCTGTTTCTGTTTGAAGAGGAGGAGTTAACGAAAGATCTAGCAAAGCGTTGTTTTCAAATGCAATTCCATTGTTTGAGCCAACTGAAAAGTCTGGAATTGTAAATTTCATCGGAGGAAGCTCAATACTGTACTCTCCAGTTATAGGATCTGTTGCAACAGTAGTGTCCAAACAACCTCCACCCTGCTGAGAGACAAAGTTAATTGTTGCTATACCAATATTGTTGGTTCCTCTACCAAAACCATTTGGTAGTTTAGCTTGAATTCCTCCTCCAGCAACTCTTCCAACTACCTTAAACAAGGTATTATCAATAAATGGACTTAATGCCTCATTCTGCTGGAAATTATAATTACCAGTAGAAGGAAATCTACCAACAGAAAAAGTATGATTTTGCTTATCAGCTGTGATTACATGAGGTCCGATAGGTACTTGTAGCGAGAATTCTCCATTCGCATCTGTTTGAACCGGCACACCATTTTGTATTACTACTTCTCCATCAACTCTAATAAATATATCTTTAACAAAGCAGCTTGAATTGGCAAATTTTACTGAACCTGTTACGGTAAAAGAAGAATTATCAGTAAAGTTTACGGAACTGAAATTAGGGGTGCTTCCACCAATAAACAAAGTAGTAGTAGCAGGCGTAAAGGTATGTGTTCCAAAAGAAGGTGTAATTATAAAATTATCTCCATTACCTAAATAAGGAATAAATGGTATAAAATAACTTCCTCTTTCATCTGTGTATGCCCCTGCAGAAAGTTGAGTTGAGCTTGGTTTACTATTATTAAAAGTTACTCCATTTAACTGGGCATGGTTTTTATTCGGCGTAAGTAGTGTCTTAGAGTAGTCATATGCATTAGCGCCAAAACCTTCATCAAACCTCCAATACCCTACTAAACCATCCATCGATGGGTTAATGTAAACATCAAAAGTTCTAACTACCTCTAAGTCGGTTATTGCTCGATCATAAAACCTCAAATCGTCAATTTGTCCTTTAAAATAACTTCCTGATGAATTTTTCCCAATTAAAAAGTTAGTAGCCGTATCTAGTGAACTTTGAGTAGTAATTGCAGAATTAATAAGTCTTCCATTCACATATAATTTGATAGAGTCCTCCGACACGGAGCCTGCTACAGAAAACCAATTATTTGCTGCAATAAAAGATGAGCTAGCTGAAATAGTCTGATTTCCTGCAGTTAACTTTAGTGAATTCCCATCCAAAAAGAACTCCCAACCTGTACTTCCTGTTCGTTTTGAAGCTATTACTTTCTTACCTGTAAGATCTGATGGGCGAACAAAGGCAGAAATTGTCATTGAGTCAGTTTGCAACGCATTTGGGTTTAAAGCGTCTGCATATGCATTGGTTCCATTAAATCCACCTGATCTTCCACTTACTCCTGATGCGGCCTCAGCAACAACTTTCACTCCTTCTACTGCAGTACCTCCATCGTATGTAACTTGACCATTTACTGTACCAAATGCAAGCCTAAAGCCAATATCCTTGGACGTATTAGAGGTTAAAACATTACCTGCACAATTAGTTTCACCTTCAATCAAGTACTCATATAAAGTATTTGCATTTGCAGTATTGTCAGAATAAACTCGATCTCGGCCTTGCGGGGAAGCGACAAAAGTGGTATCATTCAATATTGGATCAATTCGATAGATATTCCAATTATCATTCTGTCTATTTGGTGTTTTCCATTTTAACTGAATTCGATCTCCAAATTCACCGTCAGATGACTCAATTTTATTCTGTCCATTGTCAAAAGTAGTTTGAATATCAGCAGGAATATATCCAGATTTTCCATTTGAGGAAATTACCCCACTTGTTTTACAACTATTATATGATTTTACTTTGTAAGTAAAATTAGAGCACACATCTCCCGAATTATCAACATAAGAAGTTGTATTTTCCGCAACATCAAACTCTACTTGACCATTTGATGACTGACGAACTACCTTAAATCCATCCTCCATGTTACTATTATCTTGCCAAGAAACAGTTACTTCTTTCTGTGCAGCATTAATAGATGTTGATAAGACGGTAGGTGCAGGTGGTACTCCCAAACCAACTATATTTTCTGTAGCAGAGGCAGTTGAAATTTTAACTGCATTACTTGAAGGGCAATCAATTTTAGACTTTACACGATAATAATATTGTGTTCCTGAATTAGTGGCGGCGTCTCTTGTCTTTCTATCAGAACCAGAAACTGTAATTGTAGTAGGACTCGTAAAGGAACTTGCTGTAGATCGCTCAATTAAAAAGTTACTTGGATTTACAGATTCACTCCAATTCCAATTAACATCAATTTGGCCGTCACAAGTTGCTTGTTCTAAGAATACTCCTGAGGGAATTGCAGGAACACCAATTCTTTTTCCATCACCTTCACTCGATGCCCCGTAAGCTGTTCTCCCAGGATAGGACATATAAGTTTGAACCTTATATGTGTACTCTGTTCCCGCTGCGGCAGAAACATCTGAATAAACATTACTTGCGATACCGCTCACTAATGCTGAGCCATAATTGGACGCATTTTTTGCTTTTCTAAAAATTCTAACTCTTGTTGGAGAAAAATTACCCACATTGTCTCCATCTTCCCATTTTAATTCTACTTTATCACAAAATTCATCGAATGAAACATCTAAGAATTTTGGCTGGCCCACTCTATTATTCAACGTGTATTCAAATGCTTTTGCTGCTTGTTTACCTCCGCAAGTATTTAAATTCTGATTATCTACTCTCCAATCTCCTTCAAACCTAATTTGAGAAGTTTGAGTAAAAAATGATCCAGGCAGGTTAGTTACATTTTGATAACCAAGTGCAGATGAACCAGTGTATCCTACATTCTCAAACACTTTCGTCCAGCCCCCTGATGTGCCTACTCGATAATATATTTTTTCTCTTGTCATGTGCTGTTGACAGCCGCCTGTAAGACCAGCCCCCGTTTCTTTCCAATCTATTCGAACATGTCCTGTAGAATAGTCAACAGTTGTCCTTACATCAGTTGGAGAGTATGGAGATTGTGCATGAACATTGTTCAAGAAAAGCGTTAACAAAAAACCTGCGAAAAGAGATAGGATGTAATGTGTTTTCATAAATTGAAAATTAGGTGTCAAATATATCTGAATCAAATATTGTTGTGGGAATAGTTGAATTTAGACATTCATGTAAAAATTAATACAAAAAACGTCATTCCCCGACAAAAACCAACAGTTAATCTTAAAAAATGTAAAAAGTTAAGATTAAATTAAGGGTATACCCTGACTAATTTTAACTTTCAACCATATAAATCAGACCAAGTTTGTATTAACCTCCAATCAAACCGTAAAAAAATGTATTCATCGAAAAACTCAAACAGCCTAACGAATAAATATCAGAATTCACCTTAACTTTTTGATTCTTTGCAACTCATATTAACAAAAAACACTAGCCAAAATGAGTAAACGCGACGATCTTATCATTAAATATGCTAACGATTTAAAAGAAAAGTGCAGAGTCACCCCAAACATCGATTTATTAACTAAAGTAACGATTGGTTGTGGCCCTGCTATTTTTAAAGCAGACTCAGCAACTGTTTCTGGTAGCAGCGAAAGGGAGTTGACAACTATAAGAAACAGTTTTCTTATGAAAAAGCTTGGCTTACCAGACAATGAGGATTTAGATAAAGCCATTGATAAGGTAATCGAACTATACGGAAAGTCAAACCGGCATAAGTATCGAGTTGTAGTGTATTACTTATTAGTATTACATTTCAAGAAACAGGACGTGTATAACATGTAAAGATATTTTAATAAAAAAAGCCTTTCCAGAAATTTCTAGAAAGGCTTTTTTAAGCTTAAACACTGCTGTTATAATGTTCCTCTTTTCATTTGCTCTCTTTCGATAGACTCAAAAAGTGCCTTGAAATTGCCGGCTCCAAAACCTCTAGCCCCCATTCTCTGAATGATTTCAAAGAATAAAGTAGGTCTATCTTCTACTGGCTTCGTAAATATCTGTAATAGATACCCTTCTTCATCGGCATCAATCATGATTCCAAGACCCATAAGTGTTTTTATATCTTCTTTTAACTCATGACTAAACTCTTCCAGTCGACCTGGCACAGCTCTGTAATACTCCTCAGGGGGAGTTGACAAGAACTCTACACCTCTACTTCTCAAATCACTTACCGTTTTAATGATATCATCTGTTGCCACGGCAATGTGCTGTACTCCAGGACCTTCGTAAAAGTCTAAGTATTCTTCAATTTGGGAACGCTTATTACCCTCTGCAGGTTCATTAATTGGAAATTTAATTCGGCCGTTTCCATTACTCATTACCTTACTCATCAAAGCAGAATACTCTGTATGGATCTGCTTATCATCGAATGAAAGGAAGTTTACAAACCCCATTACATCCTCATACCATTTAACCCAGGTATTCATTTCATTCCAACCTACATTACCAACCATATGATCAATAAACTTTAATCCTGTTGGCGCAGGGTTGTAATCTGACTCCCATTTAACAAAACCTGGCAAAAATTCGCCATTATAATTTTTCCGCTCAACAAACATATGAACAGTCTCGCCGTAGGTATAAATTCCAGCTCTAACAACTTCTCCATGCTCATCTTTCTCTACGGTCGGTTCCATAAATGACTTAGCTCCTCTTTTGGTTGTCTCTTCCCAAGATTTACGAGCATCTTCTACCCACAAAGCAACTACTTTTACCCCATCGCCATGTTTTACGATATGATCATTAATAGGGCTCTTTGAAGATAATGGAGTGGTTAATACTAAACGTATCTTATCTTGCTTCAGCACATAAGACACAGAATCTTTACTACCCGTTTCCAAACCTCTATATGAGTGCGATTGAAATCCAAAAGCAGTTTTATAAAAGTGTGCTGCTTGTTTCGCATTTCCTACGTAAAACTCCACGTAGTCTGTTCCTAAGAGTGGTAAAAAATCTTGAGCACCTTCAAATATTTTTTCTAATCCGTACTCTACTGATTTTATTTCTTTTTTTTCAGTTGACATAATTAACTTTTAATTCGTGTTAGAATAATTTTCTATTCTTTTTTATTTAAATTGATTGGAAGCGCCTCTATCTAATTAATTTTAGTTAGCAGTAGCCATTAATTTATTCTGATAATCGACAAATAGTTTTTGCCATTTACCACATAGCTCTATTTTGCGCACCTAAATTATAAATCATTAATGTATCCAAGATTTATAATATTTTCCATCATCAATCATTAACGCATCTTCGGTTAATTTCAATGGCTTAAAAGTATCAATCATCACCGCTAGTTCAGCAGTTTCTTTTTGACCTATACTTCTCTCATAAGCGCCTGGGTGAGGTCCATGAGGTATACCACCTTGATGCAAGGTTAACTGACCTGCTTCAATGTCATTTCGGCTCATAAAATCACCATCTACGTAATACAACACTTCATCAGAATCTATATTACTATGGTTGTATGGCGCAGGAATCGACTCCGGATGATAGTCATATAAACGAGGGCAGAATGAGCAAATCACAAAATTATGTGCCTCAAACTGCTGGTGAACAGTTGGTGGTTGATGCACTCTACCTGTAATTGGTTCAAAGTCGTGAATAGAAGTTGCATATGGATAGTTATATCCATCCCAACCAACTACGTCAAACGGGTGTGAAGCATAAATGTAATCGTAAATGATTCCTTCTTTCTTAATTTTTATCAAGAAGTCACCCATCTCATCATGCGTTTCTAAATCTTGTGGCGTGCGGATGTCACGCTCGCAAAATGGAGAATGCTCCAACAATTGACCAAACTCATTTCGGTATCTTTTTGGCGTATACACCGGACTAAAAGATTCTACAATTAATAAGCGATTATCAGGTGTATCAAATTCAATTTTATAAATCATTCCACGAGGAACAACCAAATAATCTCCATAACTAAAATCCAAGTTCCCAACTAGTGTTCTCAGCTTACCAGATCCTTTATGGATAAAAATCACTTCATCTGCATCTGTATTTTTATAAAAGTAGTCATTGGTTGATTCTTTTGGTGCAGCTAAAACGATATTCAAGTCATTGTTCACCATAATTGGCTTGCGACTCGATAAATAATCCTTTTCACTTTTAACGTCAAATCCTTTTAGTCTGCGCGACTTCATATTTTTCTCCACCGCTACATTTGGCATTGCGTCGTGTGCTCCCAAAATCTCTTTCACCATAGTTGGTCGGTGAACATGGTATAGCAGTGAGGACATTCCATGAAACCCCTCGGTTCCAAAAAGCTGCTCATAATACAAACCTCCATCAGATTTTTTAAATGTAGTGTGTCGTTTATGTGGAATCTTTCCTTGTTTATGGTAAAATGGCATATTGTTTTGTTTTTATCCGTTTTTAGTTCTTTTAAAATAACATACTAAATGTAAGCCAATCTGGCATCTCATTCAGAAAGTTACAGCATCCACTTTAAATGGACTCATTCAGTTTCGGTCTTACCCGGCTTTTGTATACTGCATGGGCATCTGGCTTTATTTTTCCCTTTCTTCTTGCGCGTTGTTCTTCAATGGGCAAGTTAGCGATAGTTTTGCAATCATCTGTGCAACAACCATCCATTTTTTCGGCACATTTTGCGCACTGTATAAACAGCAAGTGACAATCATCATTAGCACAATTTGTATGTGAATCACATGCACCCCCACATTGGTGACACTTTGATATTACTTCTCCCGAAATGGCCTCACCAAGTCGCTCGTCAAACACAAAGTTTTTACCTTTGAATTTATTTTCTAAACCCTCTGCTTCGATTTGTCGGGCATAATCAATAATGCCTCCATGCAGCTGATTCACGTCTGAGAACCCTTTGTGCTTAAAATAAGCAGAGGCCTTTTCGCAGCGTATACCGCCAGTACAATAAAGCAATAGTTTTTTATCTTCTTTACCTTTAAGCATATCTTCCACTGCCGGCAACTCTTCTTTAAATGTATCAACGTCTGGGCAGATCGCATTCTCAAAGTGACCAATTTCACTTTCATAATGGTTTCGCATATCCACTACGATGGTATCAGGATCAGCCATTGCTTCATTAAACTCTTTTGCAGACAAATGTCGTCCCACATTGGTTACATCAAATGTTCCATCATCTAGACCATCAGCAACAATTTTTGTCCGAACTTTAACCTTAAGCTTATAAAAAGATTTTCCATCATCCTCCACGGCACGCTTTATGGGCATATTTTCAAAATATTTTCGTGCTTGAAGCCTCAGCATAAACTCATCCCAACTGTGCTCCGGAACACTCATTTGAGCATTTATTCCCTCATGCGCTAAGTAAGTTCTACCAAACACACCTAACGATGACCATTCAGCATACAGTTCATCTCTCAGTTCCTTTGGTTGATCAATCATCACATAGCGGTAAAAAGAAATGGTAATCCGCCGGAAGGTTTCCTGCATCAACTTTTCTTTTAGCAGGTTTTTATCGTATTTGTTGTATAATTCCATCACCTATAAATTACAATACAAAGGTAATAAATTCAGGGCATAAGTCCGATAATTTAGACCGACCCATCCTCAACAATACGTTTACTTTTGTTAATTAACAAAGCGTATTACTCAACTTAAATCCAACCCATTAATATGAGTTAAAATACTAATAAATAACACAGTAAATAATAAACAAGAACTACTCTTCTCTTTTTGTTTAACCGGAGTAAAAACTATCTAGGTGTATTAAATTGTTTGTTTACTGTTCGAAGCAAGCACTTATCCTCAATCAACCATAATATTTAATACTTTTGGCAAAAATTAATAATTATGGAGGCTAAACGAGTATTAGTAATCGGTGCCGGTGGTCAAGTAGGGCAAGAACTGGTGTATAATTTAAGACAGAAGCATGGTGCAGAAAACATAGTGTCTTCAGATATAAGAGACTTTGGAGATCAAGGTCCATTTGAAATCTTAAACGCATTGGATAAAGACCGTCTTTTTGAGATCGTTCAGCAGTATAAAATTACCGAGGTGTATCATTTAGCCGCCTTACTATCTGCAACTGCAGAGAAGCAAATTGAATTTGCATGGGACTTAAACATGAACAGCCTATTTCATGTATTAAATTTAGCCAAAGACGGACACATCAAACGTATTTTTTGGCCAAGCTCTATTGCTGTTTTTGGTCCAAATACTCCACGAGAAATGACTCCTCAGCATACCACTACTGACCCTACTACTGTTTACGGAATTAGTAAACTATCAGGAGAGCGGTGGTGTGAATACTATCACAATAAGTTTGGTGTTGATGTAAGAAGCATAAGGTATCCTGGGTTAATTGGCTATAAAACACTACCAGGAGGAGGAACCACAGATTACGCTGTAGACATTTATCACAAAGCCATAAAAGAAGGCCAATATGAATGCTTCCTAAAAGAGGATGCCTCCCTTCCAATGATGTACATGGAAGACGCTATTCGCGCAACAATTGAGTTAATGGAGGCTGATGGCGACAGGTTAACAATACGTAGTAGCTACAATCTTGGTGGAATCAGTTTTAACCCATCAGAGATTGCAGCAGAAATAAAAAAAATTATTCCTTCTTTCGAGATCACCTATAAGCCTGACTTTAGGCAAAAAATAGCAGAAAGTTGGCCATCAAGTATAAACGATTCAGCTGCACAAACAGATTGGGACTGGAAAATGGATTACGACCTCCGAAAGATGTCTGAAGACATGATAAAGCAGTTATCATAAAATGGTTTTTTGAATTACCTCTTTTTGTATATATTTAAACCCAAATAGGCAAATCAAACATTAAGACTCTTCCAAATGAAGTATTTATTTAATTTCCTAATCTTCGGATTTATGCTATTGCCTATCTTTAGTCAACAGCCAACAGGTGAAATAAATAAAATAGACGCTGCAAATAAGAAGCAGGGGTATTGGGTAATCAAAAATAATGCAGGCAACATAGAGGAGGAAGGCGAATACAAAGACAGCAGAAAATATGGTCTTTGGAAAAAATACTTCCCAAATGGTAAACTAAAATCAGAGATCACTTTTGTAGGCAGCCGTCCAAAAGGGCCATACAAACTGTATTATGAAAATGGGGCTCTTCAAGAAGAAGGAAACTGGAGCACCACTAAAAATACAGGCCAATTCAAACGCTATCATTCCAATGGAAAAATTTCACAGGAATTTAATTTTAACAGCAGTGGGCGTCGTGAAGGTGAACAAAAATACTACCATGAAAACGGGCAATTACGAATAGTTGGCACTTGGGCCCAAGGCCAAGAAAGCGGAGAACTGAAAGAATATTATGACAATGGTGACCTAAAGTCGGTAAAAAAGTTTGCAAACGGAGAAATGGATAAAGAATCATATGCCGAGTATGCGCCTAAAAAACCAACTTCAAGTAACTTAAAAAAGGAGATAGCAGCTGCTCCTTCTGTCAATGTGAAGGCTCAAAAAGAGGAACAACCCAACCAAGGAGGATTTACCGGAAATGGCTATTTTAAGCTGTACAATAAAAACATGCAAATTGCTAAAGATGGTACATTTAAGGACTATCGATTTATGGATGGTAAAATGTACGATTACGATGAAAATGGACTTGTCGTGAAAATAAGAATCTTCAAAAACGGAAGATATATAGGAGATGGTGTTATTGAAGAGTAATAAGCCACTAACAATTCAAACAATAGCAATAGAGACTTTCATCCATTAGTTAGCGTAAACGAGTCGTAAACTTGGCTAATTAACTGCATTTGATTCATTTTGGCATATTGTTTTTTTGGTAAGTTTGATTCCCATTTTAACGCATTGATATGATTTCTATAAAGAGTTTGAAAGAAAAGCTCAATAAAGGCTTATTCAACAACTTTCTTTTTGGAGGTATTTCGATGCTACTCCTCTTTTCAGGCTTTTATTCAAATTCTTTTCATACCATTAAAAACGAGAGCGACTGGCATCACTTTCGCAAAGTAACCGAGTTCATGGTTATTGCCAAGTTGGCTATTTCTGAAAAAGAGGGCGTTTTCTACAAAGGCGGCTTAACAGGTGTTATTGAGGGTGCTCCTAATAACATCCAAAACGTTGATTACGCCTATCAAGTGTATGAAGAAAATATCGCTATCGAAAAAGAGCAATTCTCCACCTATAACTCACTCATTGGTGGGCAAGCCATCACATTCGCCATTCTTGGTAAAATACTGCCATTCAGCAATTCAAATAAATTGAGCTTTTTCTGGGTAATCACAGTGCTAGGGCTATCCATAGTCTTTACCTCACTGCTCCTATGGATAAAACAGAAGTTCGGTCTGCTGCCTGCTTTTTTAACGCTTCTCATGCTAATCAGCTCCTATTGGCTTACTTTATTTGGTAAAAACTTATGGTGGTCCTTATGGAATTTCTACCTTCCTTTGGTTGCTCTTCTCTTTTTCTTTGATAAAAATGACACATCCAAAAGAGCACTCAGGAAACTATTCTTTGTTACTTTCTTAGCACTTTTTATAAAATGCATCTTTTCAGGATATGAATATATCACTACCACCGTTATTATGGCGGCTTGCGCATTAATATTTTATACCGTTAGGAACAGATGGTCGCTAGGAGAATTTATAAAAAAAGGACTTGTATTTGCAGCGGGAACTTTAGCAGCTGTGCTTCTATCATTCGTTATTCTTATTATTCAGATCACAAGTATTACAGGCCGTCTATCTGATGGGGTTAACCACATTATTTATTCTTTTCAGAAGCGCACTAGCGGCAGTGGCGTAGAGTTGGACCCAATCTACTCAGAATCATTAAAAGCCTCTTTACCAGAAGTACTGCAAACCTATTGGAACGGAGCCGCCTTTGACTTTACTTCATTTTTTAGCCCATTCTGGGATAGTTTTATGTTCGTTGATTTTGGTGAGTTAATTCTATTATTTGCCTTCTTTTCAGCGTTACTTATGTGGCAAAAAAACAAACCCTCAACACCTAGCTCGATCCAATCTAATGCCAAAGCACTTATTATTACCACTTGGTTTTCGGTATTAGCACCTCTTTCTTGGTTCACCCTTTTTAAAGGGCATTCTTATATTCATACGCACATGAACTTTATCGTTTGGTATATGCCATTTGCGATATTAGGTTTTGCAGTTATTTCAGTTAGCGTAAGTATTTTTTTCAGCGAACTATCTGCCCAATTCAGAAAATCATCATTAAAAATCAAACTAGCTTACTTGAGCTTTCCCATTCTTATCTCTTTGGGACTATTGATTAACTATTCCCTCAAAGGCATTGAAAATGATCAAAAGATCGATTCGCTACTAGAGCAGACGCCAACACAAAATAGTGGAAACTTCAAGCTTTATTTACACGATAATGAACTTTGGTACATAAATGAGCAGCCGAACCAAACTTCGAGAGACTTCCGCTTCCTCTTGCATATTACTCCAACTAATATAGCTGACTTAAGTAAAGAAAGACGTATTCATGGGTTTGACAACTTGGATTTTAATTACAGCCATACGGATATCGAATTACCATGGTGGAGTAATAAAGCAGAATATCAAATAATTGTAAAACAGCTTCCATCCTATTCAAAAAGAGTGATTAGAACAGGACAATTCGATGAAAAATTTGAAGTTGTTTGGGATGCAGTTATTTTACTAGACAAAGAAGTTTACTAATTTGTAAACTAACCATCCACTTAGACAAGGGTCAAACTTTTTCTGATTTCTATAACCGAAATAGGCAAACTATAATATTTTACTACTTGATTCTACCATTTAAAATTATGCTATTATGAAGAGTAGTTGTAGTTTAATATAACTGCACGAAAAATCTTATCACCTACTAAAGCATTAATAATCGAACTCAGTGTATTACTTTTGTAGGAGAAATCAAGTTGAAATAGAATAACCATGTCCAACACCATTAAACTTTATAACACCCTCAACAGAGAGAAAGAGATCTTCAAACCCATCAACCCAAATAGCATTGGGATGTATGTTTGTGGACCAACTGTTTATGGAGATGCTCATCTGGGCCATGCAAAATCATACGTTTCCTTTGATTTGGTTTACCGCTACCTAAAACACATTTACCCACAGGTAAAATATGTTCAAAACATTACCGATGTTGGTCACTTAACAGATGACGCAGACGAAGGTGATGATAAAATAAGCAAGCAGTCTCGACTAGAGAAGGTAGACCCGATGGCGGTAGTTGAAAAGTATATGTACAATTACTTTAGAGATATGGATGCGCTTAACGTTTTACGCCCTAACATATCTCCACGCCCTTCAGGCCATATTCCCGAGCAAATCGAAGCAATTGAACTTTTGATTCAAAAAGGCTTTGCTTATGAAGCGAATGGTTCAGTTTATTTTGACGTAACTACTTACAATAAAGACCACGATTACGGAAAACTCTCAGGACGAAAAGTGGAAGAAATGATGGACGGAGCAGCCAACAGAACACTAAATGCTCAAAGTGAAAAACGCACTCCACTAGACTTTGCTCTTTGGAAAAAAGCAGATGAGTCGCATCTAATGCAGTGGAGCTCACCTTGGGGCATGGGCTATCCAGGGTGGCATATAGAATGTACCGTAATGAGTCAGAAATACTTGGGAGATAATTTTGATATTCATGGCGGTGGATTAGAAAATGCTTTCCCGCACCACGAATGTGAAATAGCTCAAGCAGAGGCCAACTCCGATCAGCCTTTTGCCAACTATTGGTTGCATAACAACATGGTGACCATCAACGGGCAAAAAATGGGAAAATCACTAGGTAATGGAATTTTCTGCCACGAATTATTCTCCGGTGATAACTTTCAGTTGACACAGGCTTACAGCCCTATGACGGTGCGTTTCTTTATTCTTCAATCTCACTATCGAAGCACCTTAGACTTTTCTAATGAAGCTTTAGGAGCAGCAGAAAAAGGGCTAAAGCGATTGTCCAAAGCCATTCAACAGTTAGATAAGTTAACGCCAAATGGCACCTCTACGGTAAATGTAGCCGAACTAAAAGGTAAGCTATACGACGCCATGAATGATGATTTCAACTCACCTATTGCGATCGCTCACTTATTTGAGGCAGTGAAGTGGATTAATAGTATAGCTGATCAAAAAGCAACCATCTCAGCTGGTGACTTAGAAGAATTAAAAACGGTTCTTACGACTTTCTTTTATGATATTTTAGGCCTTACAATCGAGGCAGATAGCGAATCAGGTACAGGAGATAGTACAGCTGTAAATGCGCTTATGGACTTAGTTTTAGAGTTTAGGGCTAGCGCTAAAGAGAATAAAAATTATGCCATGGCTGATCAAATAAGAGATCGACTAAAAGCATTAAACATACAAGTAAAAGATAGTAAGGACGGCGCAAAATGGGAGTATGAAAATTAAACAACTAATTGGAATTGCAATTACTACAGCGCTTTTAGCAAGCTGCGGCGATCAACCAAAAGAAACGTCTACAGTTGTAAAAAAGGAACCTAAAAAATTCCAAAAAGTAACTACACCAAATTTTAATGCAGACTCTGCCTATCAATATGTAGCAGAGCAAGTAGCATTTGGCCCGAGGGTGCCGAACACAGTTGCTCATCAGCAAGCTGCAGCGTATTTAGAAGAAAAGCTCGTTTCATTTGGTGCAAGTGTTACTGTGCAAGAGGGAGTGGTTACTGCTTTTGATGGCACCAAATTAAACATCAAAAACATCGTTGGTAGCTACAACCCCACCAACGCTAACCGTGTATTATTGATGGCGCACTGGGACTCCAGGCCATTTGCGGATAATGATGTAGATAAAAGAGAAGAGGCAATTTCCGGCGCAAATGATGGCGGAAGTGGTGTAGGCGTTTTGTTAGAAATAGCCCGTCAGTTTCAACTAAAAAAACCTGAGATAGGGGTTGATATTGTATTATTTGATGCTGAAGATTATGGTCAACCTGCAGGAACACCTAATCCAAAACCGGGAACTTGGTGCCTTGGAAGTCAATACTGGGCTAAAAATCCTCACGTGGCAAACTACACCGCGAACTATGGAATATTACTCGACATGGTAGGCGCTGCAAATGCGGTCTTTACGCAGGAATCTATTTCACTTTACTATGCGCCTCAGATTGTAGACAAAGTTTGGAACATAGCCGCACAACTGGGTTACACCAATTATTTTCCATTTATGAAAACAGCTCATGTTGGAGAAGACGATCATTTATATGTCAATAGAATTGCTAAAATACCGAGTATTGATATCATTCAGTACGATGCAAATACCGGCTCATTTGCACCACATTGGCACACACACGATGACGATATGGATGTGATTGACAGAAACACCTTGAAGGTAGTTGGTCAAGTAGTATTGGCAACTATTTATCAAGAAAAGTAGATTTCTGATTTTTGCAAACCACCTACCTTCTGTCTATATTTTACTCTTTTTTTTAGCTCATTTTATTTAGAAAAGGTGGTTCGATTCCGTAACTTCATCATTTGATTTTTCATTAAAACCATTCACCAATGTCAGCGGAAAAAACACTCTACCTACTAGATGCCTATGCACTTATCTATCGGGCTTATTTTGGCTTGAGCCAAAACCAAATCATCAACTCTAAGGGCCAAAACACCTCTGCTATCCTTGGATTTACAAATACCCTTTGGGATGTATTGCAAAACAATAACCCAACGCATATTGCGGTTGTATTTGATACTGATAAGCCAACCTCTCGACACATTGAATTTGCTGAGTATAAAGCACAACGAGAAGCGATGCCCGATGATATCCGTAGCGCTATTCCA
>CBFHZL010000036.1:21367-21596 GCA_965660325.1 uncultured Acidiluteibacter sp. | reverse complement strand
AGTTTGTAGAAATAAATTAAATATCTACTTTTGCAGACCAATTTTATTAGAGGTAAAGTTTATAAGATATGAACGCAATACAATTTGTTGAGAACGATTTAAGTAGCAAGAATAACATTCCTGATTTTAAAGCAGGTGATACAATTGCTGTAGATTATAAAATTAAAGAAGGAAACAAGGAAAGAGTTCAAACTTTCCAAGGAGTGGTTCTTCAAAGAAGAAGTAACGG
>CBFHZL010000036.1:0-21357 GCA_965660325.1 uncultured Acidiluteibacter sp. | reverse complement strand
TACTGAGACGTTTACTGTTAGAAAAATGTCTGGTGGTGTTGGTGTTGAGCGAATCTTTCCTTCAAACTCTCCATTTATCGAAAACATTAAAGTAACGAAGAAAGGGCACGTAAGAAGAGCTCGTATATTCTACCTAAGAGAATTAACAGGTAAATCTGCTCGTATTAAAGAGAAGATTGTTGTAAAAAACAAATAAAATATAGTTTATTGCTTTGAAAAGTCCTTCTGAGAAATCAGAAGGACTTTTTTTGTTTAATAACTCTAAACAACAATCAACTCATAAGACCGTTTGTAAGCCTCCTGAACATTTTATAAAATATTGCGTTCTAAAGCCCTTTAAGTATCTAAATTTGATACAAACTATTGATATTATGAAAAAACTCCTCCTTTTATGGTGCATATTTGCAAGCACCATAATAATGGCACAAGAAAGCTTTACAATAAGCGGTACAATCAAATCCGCTACAAACGGAGAAGAACTTATTGGAGCCACCGTTTACAACGAGAAGACATCAATAGGTACATCAGCCAATGTTTACGGATTCTACTCATTAACCCTCCCTGAAGGAACCTACCAAATTAGGTATCGCTACATTGGTTTTGAAGACTTAGTCAAAACAGTAACACTCAATGAGAGTCAGCAAATAAATGTAGAGCTTGTCGAGTCTGCAAATGAGATAGGAGAAGTTCAGGTTACAGGTGAGCGAAGCGATGCCAATGTAAAAAAGGTAGAGATGAGTATCGCAAAAATGGATGCAAAACAAATCAAAAAAATACCTGCGTTATTAGGTGAGGCAGATGTCATCAAGAGTGTTCAGTTGCTACCGGGAGTTAGTACCGTTGGAGAAGGAAGTACAGGATTCAACGTTCGTGGAGGCGGAATTGACCAAAACCTCGTAATCCTTGATGAAGCACCCGTTTTTAATTCTTCTCATTTATTGGGGTTCTTCTCTGTGTTCAACCCCGATGCTGTTAAAAATGTCACCCTCATTAAAGGTGGAATCCCTGCGGAGTATGGCGGTCGTCTTTCGTCGATACTTGACGTTCGTATGAATGAAGGAAACTCCAAAGAGATTGAAGGTTCAGGTGGAGTGGGATTAATATTTAGTCGATTTGCTTTACAAGGTCCAATAAAAAAAGATAAAGCTTCCTTCCTCATTGCAGGTAGAAGATCTTATATTGATGTGCTTGCCAAACCCTTTTTAGACGACGATTTAAGCGAAAGTCAGTTTTACTTCTATGATCTGACAGCGAAAGTGAATTGGCAAATCAATGACAAAAACCGTTTGTATTTGTCAGGATTCTTCGGACGTGATGTATTTGGCAGTGGATTCTTCTTTGATTGGGGAAATGCTACCTCAACCTTGAGATGGAATCATATATTCAATGAAAAGCTTTTTATGAATTTGTCCGGTTATTACAGCAACTATGATTACAAGCTCGGTGTAGCTGACGAAGATAATGAAGAGGATGACTTTCAATGGAATTCCAACATCGTTAATTACAGCGTAAAACCTGACTTTACCTACTACTTGAATAACAAAAATACCATCAAGTTTGGCGGACAAAGTACGTACTACATCTTTAAACCAGCCGATGCAACATTCTTATCTGCTGGTGAAGGAGGCGATTTGACATTACCTGAAAAATATGCATTAGAAAATGGTATCTACATTCAGAATGAACAAAAAATCGGATCACGGTTAACACTTCAATATGGAATAAGACTTTCACATTTTGCTCAACTTGGGGCGGGCGAAGCCAGGTTCTATAAAGACACCACCCCCGGCGTTCGTAAACCGTTAGATCGAGTTGAAGAATATGGAAGCAATGAGGTGATTTCATCCTACATCAATCCCGAACCTAGGTTCTCTGTAAATTATTCACTAGACGATGTTAGTTCGATAAAAGGAAGTTACAACAGAATGGCCCAGTACCTGCATTTAATTTCTAATACAGTAGCATCGACTCCTGTGGATATTTGGTTGCCGACAAACAACAACATAAAGCCTCAATTAGTGGATCAAGTAGCAGTGGGATACTTTAGAAACTTGCAGAAAAACACCTACGAAACCTCAGCCGAGGTATTTTACAAAGACTTTCAGAACCAAATTGATTACATCGATAATGCTTCTATCTTTTTTAATGAAGATTTGGATGCAGATCTACTCAGTGGTGACGGTCGAGCTTATGGACTTGAAATTTATTTGAAAAAAGTTAGAGGAAAATACCAAGGGTTTATTAGTTACACCTTGTCGAGAAGTGAACGAAAAGTAGCAGGGTTAAACAGGGGAGATTGGTATGCAACTCGGTTTGACAAGACCCATATTCTAAACATAGTTAACAGTTACGACTTAAACGAAAAGTGGTCATTTTCAGGTAACTTTGTGTTTTCTACAGGAACCCCAACAACATTCCCTACCAGTAGGTACCAAGTCCAAGATGCAATTGTTCCGCACAATTCATCAGAAAGTAGAAACAATTATCGAATTCCAGCTTACCATCGTTTAGACTTATCGGCTACTTGGAACTTAAACCCTGAGGGCACAAAGAAATGGGACTCTGAAATCGTTTTTTCCCTCTATAATGTATATGGTAGAAAAAATCCGTTTAGTATCTACTTTCAACAAAATGAAGATAATCCTGCTGTAACAGAAGCTGTTCGATTTTCTGTAATTGGGAGTGTAGTCCCAGGTATTTCTTACAACTTTAATTTTTAATACGATGAAATTTAAAACATATCTTTTAATTCTACTTTCATTTTCATTAGTTGCTTGCGAAGATGTAATTGATGTAGACCTAGATCAAGGAGAAGTATTATATGTAACTGATGCATTTTTAACAAGTGAATCTGCGCCACAAACGATACAACTTACAACTACAGCACCTTACTTTCAAAGCCAGACAGTGCCACCTTTAGAGGGAGCACAAGTAGTGGTTAGAGGTAACGACGGTAGCGCTTATATTTTTGATGAGCAAACACCTGGAAGTTATACTTGGACGCCGAATGCAGGAGAAGCGATGGATAGTATCGGAACTATATATACGCTTGAAATTGATTACAGAGGAGAGCGATTTATTGCGAATTCACAATTAAATCCAGTTCCACCTGTGGATACCATTACTTTTGAGTTTGAAGAAGCAGGTTTTGGTCAAGACGAAGACGGATACGTTGCAGAGTTTCAAGCACGAGATTTGGCAGGTCGAGAAGATTACTACTGGGTTAAAGCGTTTCGTGATAATGAACGAGTAGGCGATCCTGGAACGTTTTCTACAACTGAGAATGGAGCATTTGGTGGTACTGATGCAGATGGAAAACAATTCATAGTGCCAGTTCGAATTTTCTTTATTAACGGCGAAGACTATTATCAATTGGGCGAAAGCGTTCGTGTGGAAGTTTGGAGCATTAATGAAGAAATTGCTGAATTCTTTTCTGCTGTAGAAGCTCAGACCAATAATGGTGGACTATTCGCAGTACCTGCCGCTAACGTTTATGGTAACATTTTGGATGCGAATGCTAACGCACAAAAAAAGATGCTAGGGGCTTTTAGCATCTCTTCCGTTTCATCACGAACAGAAATTGTACGGGAATAAAGAACTTAATTTTCTTGAATTAATTGAAGTGCACGGTTTACGTGCTCTTCTGCTTTCAATAAGCCATCAAACACCAAGCGGATAATTCCATCGCCATCGATTACATAAGTAATTCGCGAAGGAATCACACCAAACAACTGTGTCGCTCTGTATGCTTTTCTAACAGCGTTACCTGTATCTGACAAGAGAACAAATGGCAGCTGGTATTTAGCCGAAAAAGACCCATGACTTTCGGTTGAATCTCCACTAATTCCAATAACCTCCACCCCTTTCTGCTTAAAATCTTCGTATTGATCTCTAAAAGAGCAAGCCTCTGCTGTACATACGCTTGTGTTATTCTTTGGGTAAAAATAAACCACAACATAACTTCCACGATAATCGCTCAAACGATGAGTTTTGCCCGCTGCATCTTGTAATTCAAAATCAGGAGCCTTATCCCCTATTTGTAATTTAGCACTCATGATAATTCTTTATTTATGACTAACCGAAGCATATTTAATGCAGCAATTGAAGCGCGCTTAATGTTTCGACCGCGATCATTCTCAAAATTGAAACTTTTGGAAACTACTCCGTTTTCAGAAGCGACCGCAATCCACACAAATCCGACAGGTTTTTCCTCGCTTCCTCCATCAGGCCCGGCAACTCCAGAGGTTGCTACACTAAAACTTGTTTTCATTTTATTTCTTACGCCTATTGCCATTTGCTCCACTACTTGCTGACTAACAGCACCGTGCTGCTCAATAGTACTCATTGGGACACCTAACTCTTGGGACTTGATCTCATTAGCATACGACAACACGCTTCCCAGAAAGTAGGCCGAACTACCCGCGATTGATGTAATTAAATGAGCAATATATCCACCAGTGCAGCTTTCTGCCGTCGCAATAGTACCTTGGTGTTTTAAAAGTAATTCACCGACCGCTTTTTCAAGTTGTAAATCATCAAAACCGTATATGTAACTAGGAATAATCTGTAGCAACTCCATCACCTTTCGATCAATTCGCTCTTGTGCATTCTCTCGATCTTCAGAAATAATACTTAGCCTAATCTTTACAATTCCACTAGAAGGCAGGTAAGCGATATGAATATCCTCTTTTACAAGCGACTCTTCCCAGTCTTTTATTTTATCTGCCAAAAAAGATTCCCCTGCACCGGTAGTCATGATTGTTTTATGCAGAACAGTTGGTGTCTCAAAGGTCGATTTAATTTTACTTAACACTCCATTATGCATCAAGTGCTTCATTTCATAAGGCACTCCAGGTAGCGATACCACTACTTTACCTGATCGCTCAAACCACATTCCACTAGCTGTGCCTATTGTATTGACAATAACGGTGCAATCCAGAGGCAATTCGGCCTGCTTCAAATTCACCTCCAATATGGGACGATTTCTTCGTTCAAAGATATCTCTCACATACTGCTCCACCTCGGGATAAACAACAAGTTCAGTATTAAAATAATTACACAGTGTATGTTTCGTAATATCATCTTTAGTCGGACCTAAACCTCCCGTAAGGATAATCAAATCAACTCGTACTTGAGCCTCTGATATAGCTTGAGTAATGGCTTCTTCAGTATCGCTAATAGAAGTAATCCTATTGATTGACACACCTAGTGCATTTAGCTCCTTACCTATAAACGCGGAGTTAGTATCAACGGTTTGCCCAATTAATATCTCATCTCCTATTGTAATAATTTCTGCCTTCATTTTACTGCATAAAAAAAGGGCGATACCTATCGCCCTTTGTTGATGGTAATTTATTATATACCAAAAGGTTTATATCCTCCAGCTAAATTTTGCTGTCCGAATGATTTTATAACTCCCATTGGCGTTACTGATAACACAGGAATTCTAGAATGGTTCACAATACGTTGGGCGTATTGTCCCATAAACAAACCGGTAGAAGACTCCTGTTCTGTCATAATAACAATCAAATCCGCACTTTCTTTCTTTGAAGCCTCTAGCGTCATTTCTGCAATGTCATCACCATATAAAAATTCTGACGAATGTTTGATACCAATACTGTCAAAGTGATCTTGTGTTTGTTGAACTTTTAAGTTAAAAACACTTTTTTCATCAGCATGATTAGGAGTGATCATTGCTTTTATCAGAACCTCAGCATCAAAAGCCTTAGCCATAGCAGAAGCCTCTTTTACTTTATCTCTGGTATGTGGAGAACTATCTAATGGTAACAAAATACGACGAGCTCCAATTTCCTTCGTATGTGACTGAACAGTAAGAACAGGACACATAGCTGATGTAACTACACGGTAGGCATTGCTCCCAATAAAAAACTCTTGGAAACCACTTACTCCGTGTGTTCCCATCATAATCAAATCAACATCCATCTCTTTTGCTGTATCCACCACTTGGCTTGCTACATTCCCTTCTGACAGTACAATTTCATAATCAACACCAGTTGAATTTTTAAATTCCGAACCAATTGCATTCATCTTCGCGGAGAGTTGATCCCTTAAATCAGCGTATTGATTATTTTCTGATAGGCTCGGCAAAATATTTGCATATGACCCTGACTTTAATACATGCAATAAAATAACTTTAGAATCTTCAATCTTCGCTAAATGCGTAGCGTGATCAAGTGCAAGCATTGATGTTTCAGAAAAG
Organism: uncultured Acidiluteibacter sp.; assembly: GCA_965660325.1. GTDB lineage: Bacteria > Bacteroidota > Bacteroidia > Flavobacteriales_E > Vicingaceae > Acidiluteibacter. Next base: position 15,137 of record CBFHZL010000036.1, on the reverse strand, counting down.
TCAATAGGTATAAGGATAGTTTTAATTGATACTCTATTCTCCATGGTATTAGTTTTAATTAGGATACTATTTGATTACCTACCAAAGATAGTAAGAAGCATTTATCCATAAAACTGTTTAAATGTTTTTCTTTGCAGTTCATAAAAATAAATACAATGGAACCTATCCTCCCTTCTGAATTGATTTTAAATCCTGACGGATCGATTTACCACCTAGCTATATTGCCTGAAGACCTCGCTGACAAAGTAATAGTAGTAGGTGACCCAGGAAGGGTTGCATTAATTTCTTCCTACTTTGATACCGTAGAAGTAATGAAAGCAAACCGAGAGTTTGTAACGCATACAGGAAGTTTCAATGGAGTTCGAATTTCGGTAATTGCTACTGGAATTGGCACAGACAATATTGATATTGTTTTGAATGAACTTGATGCATTAGTCAATATTGATTTAGCTACTAAGACCATTAAACGCTCGCATAAATCGTTGCAAATTGTCCGGTTAGGTACATCTGGAGCAATGCAAAAAGATTTACCAGTTGATTCCTTTATTATGAGCGAATTTGGTCTAGGAATGGATGGTTTACTTAATTTTTACGCGTTCACTCCCGAGCAAGAAGAAGCCGAATTACTTCAATTATTGTTAAAAGAAACAGCATACAGCCCTAAAAACCCAACGCCATATTTGGTTAAAGGTAGCAGCCGCCTTATGAATCAATTGGGCCATGACATGAAGAAAGGAATTACAGCAACTGCACCTGGGTTTTACGGACCACAAGGACGGGTTTTGCGATTAGCGTTGAATGATGAACGATTGAATGAAAAGTTTTCGGCATTCAGCAAAGGCGACTACAGGATTACTAATTATGAAATGGAAACCTCAGCTCTTTATGGATTAAGCCGACTTCTAGGTCATGAAGCTTGCACCATGTGTGTTATAGTAGCGAATCGTTTAGCGAATCAGTTCAGTGAAGATTACCATCCTGCTATGGAGCGATTAATCAAGCAAACGCTAAACCGATTAACATCTGAAGGTTAATAAAAGGTTATCCCTATTATCGTGGTAGTAGTTATTTGCCTCTACTTTTGTAGACATGCTTACCAACGACACGAAAATACGTGCTTTAATTGAATTACTTGATGACCCTGACGAGTTCGTTTTTAGTCATGTTCACAAAGAGTTAATTCAATTGGGTAATGATGTGGTTCCTATCTTAGAAGATGCATGGGGAAGCTCTCTAAATAACATTCTGCAACAGCGCATCGAAAATTTAATTCATGAAATTCAATTCGAGCGAATAAAAACCGACTTAGAACGTTGGAACAAAAGTGAGCATCACGACTTATTGGATGGAGCACTTATTTTAGCACGATATCAATACCCTGATCTAGATACGAATGAAGTTGAGCGTTTTTTTGAGCAATTGGTTCAAGAGGTTTGGTTAGAAATCAATCCCAATTATACAGCGTTAGAAAAGGCAAGGGTTGTTAGTAGGGTTATATTTGAACTATACGGATTTTCAGGAAATCGAAAGAATTTTCACTCTCCGCAAAATAGCTTTATTAACCATGTAATTGACACTAAAAAAGGAAACCCAATTTCACTTTCTCTCATTTACCTCATAGTAGCTCGTGAGTTAAAGTTACCTGTTTATGGAGTAAACTTACCTGAGCATTTTATTTTAGCTTATACCTCACTACCAGAAGATTTCGTAGATCATTTTGTAATGGATGATATTCTTTTCTACATTAACCCTTTTAACGGAGGAACAGTTTTTAACGAGTCTGAAATACGCACATTTTTAACCCAGCTAAAAATAGACGAGCAAGAAGCTTTTTTCCTCCCCTGTGATAATAAAACCATTATCAAACGGTTTATCAATAACTTGATTTATTGTTTTGGAAAAGCGGGTGTAACTGATAAAGTAAAAGAATTGAAAGCACTACTTTCACTAGTTATACCTGCTTAACAAGCCCTTGCTCAAATGCGAAATTTACCAGCCCTGCAGAATTTTTTACTCGGGCTTTTTGGAATAAATTTCTTCGATGGGTGTCTACCGTTCTTCTAGAAATGTTTAGTTGTTCAGAAATTTGTTGACTAGTCGCTCCTGTTGTCAATAGCTGCAGTACTTCAACTTCACGTTGTGTAAAAATATCTTTAGGTACCTCGGGGGTTACATTATCATCCATCGCCGCTACCTTTTCTTCCAAAATACTATTTATTAGCTTCATAGAAACCATATTGCTCAAATATTGTTGCCCTAGAAATACCGATTCAATCCCTCGAATTAACTCATCTCTTCCGCTTTCTTTGAGTAAATAACCCATTGCACCAATCTTGAGCATACGAAGAATATATGCCTCCTCGTTATGCATGGACAAAGCAATAACTTTTAAGTTTGGTGATTTTTTCAATAATTTCTCTGTCGTCTCTATACCATTCATTTCAGGCATTTGAATATCCATCAAAACAATATCTACAGATGTATTCCTCAAAAACTTAATGGCTTCCTTTCCACTGCCTGCTTCCCCTACTACTGAAATTAAATCATGCGAACCAATAAGCGATTTAATTCCGTCTCGGATGATTTCGTGGTCGTCCACTAAAAATATTCTAATTTTTGCCATAATGCATTAGTCTCTTTCTTTTGGGATGATAATTTTATAAGTGCATCCCGCCCCTTTTTGCGTAGTTAAATTAAGGCTTCCACCCAAAAACAAAATTCGTGTTTTAATATTGCGAATTCCAATTCCTGTGACATTTTTATTCGTCAAATTAGTCTGGTCAAAGCCAACCCCATTATCTGTATAATCGATCTGTAATTCCTCTTTTGTAGACTGCTCTAACGATAGCATTATTGTTGTTGGGTTAGCATGTTTAAATGAATTATTTAGCAACTCTTGAATGATCCTAAAAGCGCCAACTTCCACATCTTCGTCAAATCGTTTACCCATCAAATTATTATTTAGCTTGATTTGAACCGAAACTGCAGAGAAACTGCGAACTATTTCTTCTATTGCCTTACCAAGCCCAAAACCTTTAAGCGTATGTGACATTAAGCTATGTGAGATACTTCTCGTTTCTTTAATCGCATCCAATAACAATTCAACAGATTTTTGATGAAGAGAGCCACTTTCCTTATCAAAGGTGACAGTTTCCTTAAGTGCCAAAACATTCATCTTGGCTGCCAACAATTTTTGACCAAGTCCATCATGAAGGTCTAATGAAAAACGGCTTCGCTCTTGCTCTTGGGTATTAATAATTGCATTTATTAAGCGTTTATTAGCTGCTTTCTCCTCTGTGATATCCTTTACAATTCCCACAAAAATTGTTTTCCGTGTTTCTTCGTCAAATACCGGAATGGATATCATCGAGTTCCAATACTCATCTCCATTTATACGTTTGCACAAAAACTCTCCTTCATATCGTTGTTTAAGCCGGATACTTTCTAAATATCGTTCTCTCTCCTCTCCGTCATTGTCATTTATAAAGAACATGCTGGCATAGGGTTCATCAAAAAGACTAATATCACCACCAACAATTTGTTCAGCTGAATAGCCTGTAATTTGGTAATATGCTTTATTTGCATATAAGAAATACATGTTTTGATAATCAATTACATAAGTTCCTATTGGTGAATATTCAATCGCTTTATTCTTTATATTCAACTCAAACTCCTGATTTTTACGTTCCGTATCATCCCGCAAGATGAGAATAACTTGTCGGTTCCTGCCTCGAACAAGCACGCCAACAAAAAAGATCAGCTGACTCTTAACTATTGCAGTCAGTTTAACATTTAAAGCATCTTGTCCATCAAATAAGGATTCTATCCCTTCCCTTAGCGCAATATCTTCTTCGAAGTTGAATATATCATAGATCGACTTACCTACAACATGCTCATTAAAAAAAAAGAAATGATGGTCTTCTGAAGCGAGTATGATACCTGACTTATCGAGTTTAAAAAGGATTTCTAGCGGCTGATTATCATTAAACTCATTATCAGAAATACGTTTACGATCATCAAAATCTGCCTCCCGATCAGTATAGATAAGCACTTTCTTTCCGTTTTCAACTGGGATAAAAAACACACGATATCCTTTAAAAATTTCAAGTTGAAAAGATCCGTTAAATGCAGCCTCAATCAGCTTCTCATATCCGTTCCTTACACCTGTAAGATCTTCAAATGACTTGGAGTTAGAAAAAAAGAAGTCATTGAATGAAAAGTCATCAAATGTATTCACCTCTCCTTTTATAATCCTTAGAGATTTATCAATTAATAAATAGTTGGTAAAGGTCAATTTTTTAACCTGTTCTAAAGGATCTATTTCTAACTTCATAATAAGAGATTACGGCAACTAAAATAAGAAAACAATACAGATTTACTAATTGGGTGCAGCAATTAGAAATTTCAAAAAACTTATCTTGCATTGCTTAAACATAATTAAGAATGGAAAAAGAAGTACTGTTTACAAACGATGCCGTAATCTTAGGAATATTAATGCTTATTCTAGCAGTGATATTTGTGACCTCATCAAGCAAAAAGCCAGGTTGGCAAAAGTTTTACACCTTCGTTCCTGCGCTGCTACTATGTTATTTTGTGCCTAGTTTGTTAAATACCTTCGGACTAATAAACGCAGAAGAATCTAATCTCTATTTTGTCGCTTCTCGTTACTTACTCCCCGCTAGTTTAGTACTTCTCTGCTTAAGCATAGATATTAAAGGAATTCTTAAACTGGGACCCAAAGCAATTATTATGTTCTTAGCAGGAACACTTGGAATTGTGCTTGGTGGACCTATATCTATTCTTGCTTTATCATTCTTTGCTCCTGATTTAGTAGGCGGAGCCGGACCCGACGAGGTATGGAGAGGACTAGCTACAATAGCTGGTAGTTGGATCGGCGGTGGAGCAAATCAAACTGCAATGAAAGAAATATATCAACCTAGTGATGAGCTATTTTCTGCTATGGTAACGGTCGATGTAATTGTAGCCAATATATGGATGGCTTTCTTATTGTTCGGAGCAGGTATTTCAGAAAAAGTAGATCGATTTTTCAAAGCCGATGCTTCTGCGATTGATGCAGTAAAGAAAAGCATAGAAGATTACAGACTCAGTGTAAACAGAAACCCAAGCCTAACAGATATGTTTGCCATCTTAGCCATCGGATTTGGGGGTACTGCCTTAGCTCATTTTGGATCTGATTACATTACACCAATCATGCAAGGGTACCAAGAAACGCTTGATGCATATCGACTTAGTTCGCTTTCAAGTGGTTTCTTTTGGCTAGTGATTATAGCCACAGTAGCAGGATTAGCATTGAGTTTTACAAAACTAAAATCCTATGAAGGTGCTGGAGCCTCCAAGTTTGGTAGTGCCTTTTTGTATGTGTTAGTAGCCACTATTGGAATGAAAATGGATGTCACTGCCATTTATCATAATTTAGGATTTTTTGCCATCGGACTCGTTTGGATGCTTGCCCACGTAATCATTCTGTTAGTGGTTGCTAAGGTAATTAAAGCGCCGTTTTTCTTTGTGGCAGTTGGTAGTCAAGCCAATGTAGGAGGTGCAGCCTCTGCCCCTATTGTAGCTTCTGCATTTAGCTCATCATTAGCTCCAGTAGGAGTGCTACTTGCAGTATTTGGTTATGCTGTGGGTACTTTTGGTGCAATTATATGCGCTCAATTAATGCAAATAGTAAGTCAATAATCACCTAATTATAAAATACTATGAAAACAGTCGGAAAAATATTCGCTAGTGCACTAGCCGTAATTATTTCAGCATACTTGATACCAGGTGTAGAAGTAAGTGATTTCTTAACAGCAATTATTGTGGCAGTAGTTTTAGCATTGGTTAATTTCTTTGTAAAACCACTATTGGTGATCATCACGATACCAGTTACTATTCTCACCTTAGGTTTCTTTTTATTGGCTATTAATGCCTTTATGATTTTAATGGTCGATAGTTTTGTTGATGGATTTACGGTAGATGGTTTTTGGTGGGCATTACTATACAGTTTTGTGCTCTCTATTGTAAGTTCAATTTTTGGAATCGCTGATAATAAGGAGAAATAATGGTAAAGTATACAGACCCCATGTTCAAGGCTGATGAATTGGCTGGTAAAACAATTATTGTAACAGGAGGAGGCACAGGCTTGGGAAAATCCATGGTGCGTTACTTTTTAACAATTGGTGCTAAAGTGGTTATCTGCAGCCGAAAAGATGAAGTCATTCAGCAAGCAGCCGCTGAATTAAAAGAAGAAACAGGTGGAGAAATTTTAGCAGTTCAGTGTGATGTAAGAAAACCATTGGAAGTCGACAAGGTTTTGCAACGAGCTATCGAAGCGTTTGGCGAAGTGAATGGATTAATCAACAATGCAGCTGGTAACTTTATTAGTCCTACAGAGCGTTTATCACCAAAAGCATTTGATGTAGTGGTTGATATCGTGCTGAAAGGAAGCTATAATTTTTCATTAGCCCTAGGTAAATATTGGATCGAGAAGAAGATCAAAGGCACCATGATGAATATTGTCACTACCTACGCTTGGACAGGATCAGGCTATGTAGTTCCATCGGCATGTGCCAAGGCAGGCGTATTAGCGCTTACCAGATCGCTAGCAGCAGAATGGGCGAAATATGGCATTCGAGCAAATGCAATTGCTCCAGGTCCATTTCCTACAGAGGGTGCATTTAGTCGCCTATTTCCTGAAAGTGTTTTACAAGATATTGACCCATTGCAACGAATACCTGCAAAACGGTTTGGAGAGCATCAAGAATTAGCCAATTTAGCTGGTTATTTAATGTCAGATTATTCCGTTTATATGAATGGCGAAGTTGTGACAATTGATGCCGGAGAATGGATTTACAATGCCGGAGAGTTTACCAATATGGATAAAGTGCCTGCTGAATCATGGGATGAAATCGCCAAACATGTTAGGGGCAAAAAATAGGAAAAGGTGCTGAATAATCAGCACCTTCAACAAACGAAAACAGAAAAACAATCATAACTAACCCCTTAACTCGATTGCTTTACTGAATTTCCAATCTTAATCACATCAATTACGAAAAAAGAATAGAACTGGATTTAAAAACTTTCACATGAGTAACGAACTTTCATTTTTCCTCCTTTGCTTCACTTCCTTTATCACCCTGATGAATCCATTAGGCATTATGCCAGTATTCCTTACCATGACAGGCCAATTAGAACAAAAACAGCGAACCAAAACTGCGCTAAAAGCGGTAATCGTAGCATTTTTGTCATTGGTCGTATTTGCATTTAGTGGCCAAGTATTGTTTAACTTTTTTGGTATTTCTGTAAATAGTTTCAGAGTAGTAGGAGGTATCATCTTTTTTATGATGGGGTATGATATGCTACAAGCTAGGTTAACAAAAATCAAAGTCAACAAAAGTGAAATCAGTGAATATGTAGATGATATCTCTGTAACTCCTTTAGCTATTCCTATGATTTGTGGTCCAGGTGCGATTACCAACGCCATTGTACTGATGGAAGATGCGGTGCATTTAGAAAGCAAGGCCATTATGATAGGAACGATGCTGTTAATTTGTGTCATCATCTTTTTCGTCCTTTGGGGAGCGACTCAAATCACCAAATTATTAGGCACCACCGGCAATAAAATCCTGATGCGTTTAATGGGGCTCATCGTAATGGTAATTGCTGTCGAGTTTTTCTTTAGTGGACTAAAGCCGATTCTAATTGATATTTTAAGAAGTGTTTAATCGACCAATACTGCGAACTATAATAATTAGTCTATACTTTTTAGTTGGTTGGATAAGCAGTGATATCACCTATGGCTTGCGCCAACTTTCAGGGCAAATACATGTGCTTTTAAATGCAGAACCGATCGCATCATTTCTTGAAAAGCCAGATTTCCCTGAAGACTTAAAACAAAAAATACGCTTTGTACAAGATGTTCGGGAGTTTGCCGTAAACGAGTTAGACATGACTGACACCGATAACTACACCACACTTTATGATCAAAAAGGTGATGCTATTCTATGGGTAGTAACTGCGGCTCCTGAGTTTTCGCTAAAACCCTATCAATGGAATTTTCCGTTAGCCGGCAACTTTCCCTACAAAGGCTTTTTCAATAAAGATCTCGTACAAGCGGAAGCCAACAAAATGAAACGGCTAGGCTATGATGTAGAAATAGATGATGTTTCTGCTTGGTCAACTTTGGGATGGTTCTCAGACCCTATTCTATCCAACAACCTAAAGCGAGATTATGGAAGCTTGGCCAACCTCATCATCCATGAGCTAACCCACGCCACTATTTATGTAAAAGATAGCGCCGAAATGAATGAGAATTTGGCTTCCTTTATTGGCCACCAAGGTGCCATTCAATTCCTTTCTGCATATCCCGGAGGTGATAGCATGCTCATCAATTATGAAAATCAGCGCAGTGATGTGCGGTTGTATAAAGCGTATATGAAAGAGCGCATTGAAGCGCTTGATAAGCTATATGAAAAAGGAGCCTCAACAATTGAAGCCAAGCGGGCCGAAAAAGCGCGATTCATCTCAGAGCTTCGAGAAGGATTAAACACTATTAATTTCTCTAACCCAAACGCTTTTAAGTCCATAAAAAATGGGAAGTTTCCACTCAACAATGCCTATTTTTCAGGATTCAATACCTACAATAAACAACAGAATAATTTTGAAACCTTACTTTTGGAAAAGTATCAAGGAAATTTAAAGGCATTTTTAAATTACTTTAAAACCAATTACCCTACCTTATAATCATGACAAAATCAACAGAAGCAAGCTCCAAGTATGATCATTTAGAAGAAATGAGCATCCATCAATTATTGGTCAACATCAATAAAGAGGACCGAATTGTTCCTTATGCCATTGAGAAACAAATAGAGAGTATTGAACAAGTAGTTGCTGCCGCAGCAGAGCGGATGAATAAGGGTGGTCGGTTATTCTATATAGGAGCTGGCACCAGTGGCCGATTAGGAATAGTAGATGCATCAGAATGTCCACCTACTTTTGGAGTTTCTCATGATCAGGTTATTGGGTTGATAGCAGGCGGTGATTCTGCCATACGAGTAGCGGTAGAATTTGCCGAAGACGATACTGAGCAAGCTTGGAAAGATTTAAGTGAGCACGATATTAATGAAAAAGATGTGGTAATTGGCATTGCAGCATCAGGCACTACACCATACGTCATCGGAGGCGTGAAAAGATCTAGAGAAAATAACATTTTTACCGCTTGTATCGTTTGCAACGAAGATTCGCCACTGGCAGCAGAAGTCGATGTGCCTATAGAAGTAATTGTAGGCCCAGAGTTTGTGACAGGAAGCACTAGAATGAAGGCAGGTACAGCACAAAAATTGGTACTCAATATGATTTCTACAGCCGTAATGATTCAACTAGGAAAAGTGAAAGGCAACAAAATGGTGGATATGCAATTGAGCAACAACAAGCTTGTAAAACGCGGTATTCAAATGCTTATGACAGAGTTGTCCATCTCCTATGAAGAGGCCAAAGAACTACTAGATAAATACGGGAATGTGCGGAATGCGATTAATAATTTTTGAATTTAATGGCTAATTATTAATGGTTAATTATTAATTACTCTTGCCTATCCTCCTGATGGCGGCCTATTGTTAATGGTTTATTTTACTTTTGTTGCGCCCATTATAAACAGAGTTACTTTATATTACAAATTGCTGCGCACTACTCTCCGAGTGCATTGCGAAATCTGCTGTGACCTTTTTGGTTGAAATTAAGGAAAAGTTAGACCGCTGAAACGTCAGAGTTTAAACTTTGAGATTATAGAGTTTTGACCTTATAGTTTAGAAAAATCGTAAAAGTATTTAAACTGGTTACTATTGAAAATAAACGGCAATCAGTTAATAGCATATCCTCAAACAGCAAAGCGGTCTAAAAGCAAAGTGATCTAATTTTCCCCCGAACAAATCCCTTTTTCAATAGTTGTATCCCTAATTTTGCATTAAAAAGAACCTGCATTGCATACCATTGAACCGTACTATAAATGGAGAAACTACTACATCGCTTCGGAAGATGAGCGTTCTCCTTTTTATGATCGAATCTACAGCGAATTTGAATTTGTAGATACCGTCTACGATCATTACATCCATCCGCAATGGGATAATATTGAATCACCTACGCTTTACATCAAAATACTTTTTACGGATTACGATGAGGGCTTTACCATCATTGAAATGATTGGGGAATGGAATGATTTACTGCACAACGACATCATGTTTTTAAAGCGAAATATCATCGATGTATTGGTAGATGAAGGGGTGAATCGCTTTATTATGATTGGTGAAAATGTGCTCAACTTTCACTCATCTGATGACTCCTATTACGAAGAGTGGTTTGAAGATATCGAAGATGGATGGATTGCCTTCATCAACTTTCATGAGCATGTCCTAAGAGACTTTGCAGAGGCCAACATTGATTACTACTTCATGAGTGGTGGCCAATTAAACAACCTCAACTGGAGAACTTATTTACCTAGCCAGCTGATATTAAAAGTCGATGAAATGGTGATGAAACGGATTGGGTGAGATTAACAATCACATTCCAATCCTACTTTATCAATAGCAATTAGATTGACTAAACTATCACGCTCACACATTTCCAACTTATAGTGTAATTCTGCTTTAGCAATAGTAATATAGTAGATAGGACAAGGTTTCTTTTCGGTTTCGCTTAGTTTAAAGTTCACCTCAGCACCTTGAATCAATATTTTTGAAATACTATCGCGTTCCAAACCAATACATGCTATTTGACATTCCGCTAAGGCTGCCGCTTTAAATTCAGCTTGTTTAATAGTAATTAACACCCTTCCTTCAGGCGTCCAACTGGTCCAATCTCTTGTGCCAAACATCACATACACCATTAACGTTCCGATGGTTAAACCAATGGCAAAAAACTTAAATCGCTTCCAAAAATTTATGGGTTAAAATTAAGAGTAATCAAGAATGGGCTTTGAGTGTCAAAGAATAATTGCAAACCCAACTTGATTGCAAACCCAACTTGATTGCAAACAGTAAAAAGATTTAGGCAATAAAATTATTTGAACTCAAGTCCTATTCGCAGAATAATAGGAGTATGGGCATATCGGTATTCACTAGCATTGGTGAATTCGTAACCCAAATCGATAATAGTATTGAAATTATTTGACATTCGAAATCTATTAATCAAATGAGCACCAACAACATTAACATTTACCGATGTGTTAACTCCATTGTCAAAATTCGTTCTATCATAATTTATAAATAAACGTCTGTGCACTAAAGCACAAGATAATTTATACTTATCGTTAAATTTGTAGGAGGTTGATAGCATTGAATTAAGTATGTCTAGATTACCCTCAGCAATATTTATTTGGGAGGGATAGGACATCCCATTACTAGGGTCACCCCAATCAAAATCTCCTACACCATAACCAACATTACCTTCTATCTGCAATGCAGGACTTAATGAGAAATACGCTCCTAATCCTGCTAAAAAGTTATAGCTTGAAGCATCGGCCGAAATCACTCCATCAGAATGGAGGTAGAAATTTTTAAGAGGTGAGTAGGCTATGTTTGCGCCTGCAACCTGTGGACTTACAGAAACACTAATGCTCTTATCATTCCTCTCGGTGAATGCAGTTGGCACGGTGGTAGTAGGGAGATAAAAAGCGCATGATTGAATGAGCAAACTAATAGTACCCAAAAGAACCTTGCGTGTAAAAGAGAACACCATATTAACAAATTAAATATTTAAAGTACATTAAATTTAATCATAAAAGAAGAATGATAGTTAGAGAAGACGACTATTCATTTTCTTCGCTATTTGTGGTTCTCCTATATGATTGGTTTTTGTCAAAATATTTTTTGAAAAATTTGGAACGTATGCTTATCGATAACCAATAATCTTGCAATTAATTTTCACAACTAAACCGACTAGAAAGTGCCTGAGTTATTCCTCCACCGACTGTCCAAATGACAAATATGCGCACCAATTATTTCAATGTACTTTGTTAATTCTGAGTAACGTTTAATGTAAGTAGTATGCCAATATTTTTATTGTGAATATTGAAGATAAGTAATAAAACGAAAACTCACCACAATTCATTGATAAATAGAAGTATTAATCGAGTTTGGTTAATCAACCCCGCTCCGCAGGGTTTGCGATCTTAAAGCAAGCCAATCTAACTTCAACAGTCTCTGTAAAATAATTGTTATCAAACGCATACGTATAAACAATTCAAGCAATTGAACCTAGCATACCAATTCAGTTTTTAATTACCGCATAAAAAATGTAGAAATTTTTAAAGCTAAAAGTGGTAAATACAGAGCGATTGAAAAACAAGCTCGCGAAGTTTGAATTGCGCGCAAGCCCCAAAACATCTGGGACACTTTATAATGCAATCGATATAAATTTCGTAGACAGGAACATAACAAAGGGATGCCAAACACTTGTCGATGAAATGGTGATGAAACGGATTGGGTGAGATTAACAATCACATTCCAACCCTACTTTATCAATAGCAATTAGATTGACCAAACTATCGCGCTCACACATTTCCAACTTATAGTGTAATTCTGCTTTAGCAATAGTAATATAGTAGATAGGACAAGGTTTCTTTTCGGTTTCGCTTAGTTTAAAGTTCACCTCAGCACCTTGAATCAATATTTTTGAAATACTATCGCGTTCCAAACCAATACATGCTATTTGACATTCCGCTAAGGCTGCCGCTTTAAATTCAGCTTGTTTAATAGTAATTAACACCCTTCCTTCCGGTGTCCAACTAGTCCAATCTCTTGTGCCAAACATCACATACACCATTAACGTTCCGATGGTTAAACCAATGGCAAAAAACTTAAATCGCTTCCAAAAATTCATGAGGTAAAATTAGGAATAAAAGGCACCGCTCAATTGAGCTAAGTGGAGTATTATTTCCACACCGACATTTTTTCGATCAATGATTAGGGTTTTGATTTCCAAATTTTATCTGAAATGGGTAAATACTCAGGTAATGCCGCAGAACCATACCACGTAAACAGTTCATAATCCAGAAAACCGTTTTGAATCGCAAGGTCGGTTTGTAAAATTTCTTCTGCTTCCTCTGTGGATTCTAGACCAGTAAAAATGAAAATTCCTCGATATTGCTGATCATTCTTACCCAAAGGACCCGCAACAATGAGTTTTCCCTCTTCTACTAAGCGATTAATGTTAGCCATATGAGCTCCGAAGCTTTCATTGATCAGCTCTTTATCAGTAGTAGTATTCCCTCCTGTCTTTAACATAACCAGGAAGTAACTTTTCATTCCGTATTCATCTCCACCTAACTTTTCAGCCAAAGACTGGTCATAGTTTGGATTCGATACCAAACCTTCTCTTTTAGCATTTGATTGAGAAAAAGATATGTTTGTAGCCAGCAATAAATAGATCAAAAGTAATTTTTTCATATTTGAAAATCAGTAAAGGTTGTGAACTCTAAAATTCTGCATAATAAATCAAAACAATGGGAATACTCGTAATATAGTTGACTAATTTGGTTGCTTATTTTTATTGTCCTTACAATTACTTACTCTTTTACAAGAGAGGGGTCAACACAACATTTCCCTTCTTATGTCCTTTATCTACATACTCATGCGCATCAGTTATTTGCTCCAATGGGTAACTTCTATCAATCACTCCTTTTAGGTTTCCAGCTTCTATAATTTCAAGAAGAGTCTCAAGCAACTGCTTAATTTCTTTTACAGATAATGCTCCTGTTGCAGAAAACTTGGCCTTCTTCTTTCCGAAAAATGAAGTAAACATCATATCACATAGCAGTGGTACTCCGAGAACAGGAGATAAATACAGACCATTGTCGGTCAACGCATAGCTACAATCTTTAAATGAACGCACACCAACAGTATCATAAATAAGGTCGTAGGTATTGGTGTTTGAAGTAAAATCAGCCTCTGTGTAATCAATGACATGGTCAGCTCCCAACTCTTTAATCATGCTTAAGTTTCTGGTACTGCAAACGCCTGTCACCTCTGCACCAAAATGCTTCGCAATTTGGATGGCAGCTGTCCCTAATGAGCCAGAAGCTCCATTAATCAATACCTTTTGACCGGCCTTGATAGCTCCCAAATTTATAAGGAAATTGAGGGATGTAATGCCACCATCACACATACCTGCTGCCTCTTCAAAACTTAAGTTATCAGGTAAATGGGCTACTATTCCATCTGCAGGAACAGCTACATACTCAGCATAGGTGCCCATAGTACTGATGTTTTCGCCAAAAACTTTATCACCTATTTTAAAATTAGTTACATCAGAACCTACTGACTCAATTACTCCTGCGAATCCCGTTCCCCAAATCAAGTTTTTAGGTTTCGTGAGTCCTAACATCAGCCGCCCAATGTAAGGCTTTCCGGTTCGCATCATAGTATCTGCTTTGGTAACCGATGAAGCATGAATTCTAATCAAAAGTTCACCTGATTTTGCTTTTGGTTTTTCTATATTGTCTACTCTAAAGACCTCTGTAGATCCATACCCTGTTGTTATAATTGCTTTCATAAATTCTGTGGTTTATACGTTCTTAGTATGCTGTTTTCTTAATTCCGTGATTGCTCGGATATATGGTAGTTCCTATAGGAAAATAATAGAATTGAGATAGAACCAGCGTTTTTGTCAGCTCTGTCTGCTCCTCTAACTTCTTTCGTTCTAAATGGTAAGGCTTTGAATTAGAAGTTTATCCCTAAGTAAATGTTTGGCTCAAAAGGAAAGACATTTCCGTATTTATTATCCAATTCTTTGAACCCTTTAGGTGAATTATTATCAAACATCCATTGGTTAACATGGATTTGAGGTTCTATAAAAAGTCGGTCTTTCTTACCAATTGAAATATGATATCCCAGGTGATATGAATTATAAAGCTTAAAACCATTCTTAATTTTATTGCCATCTAAATCCGTGTATGTTTGAATTTGTGGCAGTATTTCAACAGTTGCAAACAACCCTTTCCAAATCATACGCTGATAGGTAATACCTATTCCAGTTTCTCTGAGGTATCCATCATAAAATTCACTTTCAGACTCTAGCTTATCCAATAGGCCGTCCCACCAAGTTATTCCCATAGGTTGAAACAATCGCCAAGTAGCAAACTT
>CBFHZL010000035.1:0-21743 GCA_965660325.1 uncultured Acidiluteibacter sp. | reverse complement strand
CATCCATTTCAGTCAAATCACTTAATTCATCAGCTGTAGGCGTTCGTTCATTCTTTTGCTCGAATTCGTTAGACGCTTTGCTAATTTTTTGAATTTCACCCAATCGGTTATGCGGAAGACGAATAGTTCTAGAGTTATCGGCAGCAGCCTTTAAGATACTCTGTCTAATCCACCATACTGCGTAAGAGATAAATTTAAACCCCTTGGTATGATCATATCTTTTGGCCGCCTCGATTAATCCCAAGTTTCCTTCGTTGATTAAATCTTCTAGAGTAAGACCGGTGTTTTGATATTGTTTAGCCACAGAAATCACGAAACGTAGGTTGGCTCTCACCAAACGGTTTAGTGCTCTCTCATCACCAGATTGGATTTTGATCGCTAACTCTACTTCTTCCTCCGCATTGATCATTTCCTCTTTAGAAACATCTTGCAGATACTTTTCAAGCGATTTACTCTCTCGTTTGGTAATCTGTTGACTAATTTTCAGTTGTCTCATATGTTGTTCTTAATATTAATTGTTGTTCAGTAGTATTCTAGCAAAAACTGTACTAGACTTTTATTTTTAAGTTATTTTATGTCATTTTATTTTGTCCACCAATATGGTTCCACCTGCAGTTGATATTTTCCATTGCGATAAATCTACAATGTCCTTAATATAACGCTTGTAGAGGCGAAGTCTTTTTTCTCCAAACCGATCACTTTCATTATTGGTCGGCTCTCCGGAAAATTCCAACTGTGTCACTTTAGGGTGGCGCTCTAAATAATAACGTATAATTTCCACTAAAGTTGCCATCACTCGGTAAACTTCTCCACGATTGGTTAACGCATACTCGTCTTCTTCAAACTCTTCATTCAATACACCAAATACGATGGATACATGAAAAATGTTCGTTTTTTTTCTCCCAAACCTGACTTCATAGTTTAAATCAGCGTCCGTTTTGAAGTAGAAGGTAGAACCACTTTCCATAGGTGGTACCACTATATCGTAGGCAGTTAACAATTTTTTATTCTAATTAGTTTGCAAAGATAAAACAAATCTGCTTTTATGAAAATATGCTAACATTTTTTATGTGATTACTGTAAGGAAGTTTGCTTTTCTACTTTATTTCTTGACTGCACAGAAAATGATTAACGAAGTACTTTCTGGCATTTGATTCAAAAAGGATTGATTCTGAAAATAACAAAGCATGCACAGGGACTGCAGGTCTGAGCCAACGGTTTTATCGAATATCGCCCCATTAACCACCTTTATGAAAATATGCACTCAATTATTATGTGATTACTACTCGCTTTGGTTATTTTTGGTGTTTAAACAGATAAAAAAACAAGCTAGAATGGCAGGATTTTCTAAATGGATAGGCGGTGGATTAGGATGGGCGTTTGGTGGCCCGTTGGGAGCAATATTGGGCTTTGCAGTAGGCAGTATGCTCGATCGTTCTTCTACAGGGGTGGATACTCAATTTGTAAACGATGAGCCCCGCAGAAACCGCACACAAACCGGTGATTTTAGCGCTAGCTTAATCGTATTGGCTGCTGCCGTTATGAAGGCTGATGGAAAAATCCTCAAGAGCGAACTGAATTATGTGAAAGCGTTTTTTGTTCGACACTTTGGCGATGCCAAAACCAAAGAGTTGTTACCGCTGTTAAAGCGCGTATTGGATCAGCCAATCGATATCAATGCTATTGGCCGACAAATAAGAATGAACATGCTACAAGCAGATCGACTGCAATTGCTTCACTTTTTGTTTGGAGTGGCCGGAGCAGATGGTTCTTACAGCACTTCGGAAGTAAATGTATTGCAACAAATTGCGACGGCTATTGGCGTTAATTCATTTGATTTTCAGTCGATAAAAGCGATGTTCATCAAAGAGACGGAAGGGGACTATAAAATACTAGAAATTGATAAATCAGCCTCTGACGACGAAGTGAAGAAAGCGTACCGAAAAATGGCTGTTCGATATCATCCTGACAAAGTGGCGCATCTTGGAGATGATGTTAAGAAGGAAGCAGAGCAGAAGTTTGTGAAGCTGCAAGAGGCGTACGATAATATCAAGAAGCAGCGAGGTATGAATTAATTCTCTTTGTTAGCGGCTTGTTTTTGAGGAACTGGTACCGCATTGGTATCTGTTTTTTCTTTCAAGAGGCTGTAGCCAATTTGAAAAAGGGAGAATTCATATTTGACAGTCTTTTTCTTTTGGCTCGATTTTTCGATGCCTTCAGCAGCGACAGTTGTTGCATTGTTTGCCAACGCTGAAGACCCAAAAAACAAGAGCAAAATAGTAACCGGAATCAAATAGTGCTTTTTCATCTGTCGATAATTTAGGCTAAATGTAGCCATATTTGATTAATTGCTGTTATGGTTTTTGATTAACGGTAAGGTAAATGAAATAAGAATTATGGATTCATTCGAGAAAAAACGCTTCTTTTATGCCATCTTGTTTCCACTCATATTCGTAGTGGTGCTTTGGTTGGTCAAGTTGGTAGAGGTCCAATTCGATATTTCCTTTGCTAGTTTTGGGGTAAAACCTAGAACAGTCGTTGGATTAAGGGGGATCGCACTCATGCCCTTTATTCATGGTGACTTTTCTCACTTGTTTAACAACTCCATTCCGTTATTAATTTTAGGAAGCAGTTTATTTTACTTTTATCGGCCTGTCGCATTCAAAGTGGTGCTTTGGTCCATCATTATGAGTGGTCTTTGGACGTGGTCTTCTGGACGGTTTAGTTACCATATTGGCGCCAGTGGTTTGGTCTACAGTTTATTTGGTTTTTTATTTATCAGTGGTTTTTTGCGCAAGCATTATCGTCTTGTAGCCATCTCATTTTTGGTAGCTTTTCTTTACGGTAGTATGGTGTGGGGTATTTTTCCAATCGATCCATCCATTTCTTACGAAGGCCATTTGTGGGGATTGTTTGCTGGACTCTTCTTAGCTTACTTTTATAAAGAGAAAGGCCTTAAGAAGAAACCATACGTTTGGATTGATGAAGATGAGCGCGATGAAGATGATCCCGAGGCGTATTGGAATAAACCGTTGCAGCAAAATCAACATCAAAAGGAAACGACCAACTCGACTGGAAATCAACGTTCTGTTATTTATACCTACAAGCCTACATCACAACCGACGAATAAAGACAGTTTAAAGTAGGTGAGCAATTTATTTGCGAATAAACTTGTAAAACCGATTCATGACAAATACATGAGGAAGCGTAATCGAGGAGATAATCAGAAATAATGCGTAGCCGTAAGAGATCGGCAACCAATTGTTTGCAATGAGGTAAAAAACGAGTAATATTCCAACTAAGGATAAAATGGTAAGTGGGGCAAGAATTTTAATGAAACCTGTAATGTTATTGATCACATTTTTATCTTTTAGGAAATTATATTCTTCTTTTAGGACTTTGTAAGAGTGGAGTATAATAAAGTACAGTGAAAAACTTACCAGCAGCGGTAGTAAGTAGAATGTGGTAAGAATGATGGCTAGTACGATTACCTCCATAAAAAGATGTTCTAATGATAATTTTTTAGTCAATACTTTCTGGAGAATTAATAGTAGCGTTAACAGTGTGCTGACAATTAATAGGACTTTCATATCTAGGACAGTATGTATCCAATTTATTTCAAACAGATTAGAATCAACCATTCCGAGCTGACTGATGGAAACACTATTGAAATAAATTAGGCCTGAAAGAATAGAAACACCCCAAGAAAAGCTGAGAAGTTTAAACGGGGTATCGGTGTCATAGAAATAGTGTGAAAATTGAGATTGTCCGAAATGGTAGGCAGATATCAATAAGAAAATAAGGTATCCAACTATTGGAATAACTACCCATATGGCCAAATTGATTACGATAACGATTAAATAAAATGAAATGAATTGCACATTGGAGATGGGGGAATTTTTTAAATAAAGAATATTATCTATCGCTCCATGTGGTATTCCGATTAAGAGTATAAACGGCATACAAATCAAAAACTGCAATTCTATGCTTAATTCGTACCCATTTATGAAAAATGGAGTAAGTATTAACACAGTAGAGAAAAATACAAAGATTGACTTGCTCATAGACATAAAAAAGCCGCGTCATGAAAATGACGCGGCGTTTATTAGATTGAATTATGCTTTCTCAGTTTTCACAGAAGAAGTAATAGCGATGTTGTAAACCACTAAACCAAATCCAATTTTATTGATAACATCAGCGATGTTGTAAAATAAATCTACGTTTGAAGAACTCCAACCAAATGCAGTATTTAACCATCCACCTGGCATACACATGTATCCAATTGGATAGATTGCCCAACCAACTAGTACAAACCAAGCTAGTGTACGAACACCTCTTTTTACAACTGGGCTATTGCTTTCTTTGGCCAATTTAGCCACTTCACCAAACCAAGCAGCATACAACACATAAATGTAACCTAGTGTAGATAGCACACCCCATAATACTGAATGAGCAGTATCACCGCCCTCAGGGTTGAATGCTTCTCCAATGTAACCGGTCACTAACATCCATGCTGATGCTATGATTAGTTTCCACATTAAACCAATTTTTGCACCCGCTGATTTTGTAAGTAAATAAAACTCTACACACATCAATGGCACTGTAAGTGTCCAATCAATGTAGCGGAGAACTGTAGGGTTTTCTCCCGTAGCCAAGTAGTAATCTCTCATATAATAATAATGCACAGCAGCGATGAAAGTAATTAGCCCTGAGATTAAAAGAGAGGTTTTCCACTTGTCGTCAACGCGACTTCGTTCAAAGAAAAAGAAAATTGATGCTGCAAGCATCGCCATGTAACCTGTGAAAAACGTAAATGCGATTGCATCGTCTTTCGGAATCGATAGTACTTCTAATAATAACATAATAAAAAGATTTAAGTTTCAGAGTAAACAGCTACCTTTTTATTTTTGTTTAACAATTTTAACAAATCATTTAACAAAATAAATTTGCATTTTTTCAAAAAAGCTTTGTAAGCCACGATTTGTCTATGTTTTTTTTGTTAATTTTTTTTCAAAAAAAAAGTGATTTTTTTTTGAAAAAAAATTTAAAATGGGTATCCAATCGCAATATTGAATACTAAATTATCTTGTCGCCAGTCTTTATCGCCCAATTGGATATCATTAAGTGTCCATCGCTTGTTTTCAGGTAAAAATGGCTTACGAATGGGGAATGCAACGTCTAATCGAAGCACAAAAAAGGAAGCATCTACCCGAAGTCCGGAACCGACGCCCATGGCAATTTCTTGATAAAAATCGTCTATATTAAATTCGCCACCTGGCTTGGAGTTGTCCTCATCGATCAACCATACATTACCTGCATCTGCAAACAAGGCGCCCTTTAGCACACTGATTATATTAAAGCGGTATTCTAAGTTGGCCTCTAGTTTTAAATCACCTGATTGATCTAAAAAGATGGCATTACGCTGATTACTCTCAGGCAATTGAAATGTTCCGGGACCTAATGTTCTTGCTTGAAATGCTCGTATACTGTTACTACCGCCAATAAAGAATTGCTTAATGTAGGGCAGCGTATTAGAATTGCCTATAGGAACGCCTACACCGGCAATAATTCTTCCTACCAATCGATTATTGTCATCGATGTTTAAATGGTATTTAAATGTCAGTTCCGATCGAACAAATTGACTAAATGGTAACCCCAATATGTCATAGCTTCCATCGTTTTCAGGGTTGATGATTTGTGCACCTAAATGGAAGGTATTTCCTGCAGCTTCTGCTGATAACCGCAAATAATAATTGTGTTTCTTTTCTACTTTTAATCGACTATCGTATTCAATGGTGTAGGATGTTCCTAGAATAAATTGTTCTTCAAAGCTTCTTCTTAAGGTAGGGTTATCATTAAGGGTTTGCTCAAACTCATCGGTGGTATTACCGAGCTGAGCATACGTAAAATTAAGTGGATAAAGCGTATGCGAAATACTCGACTTTTGTTTCCATCGGTAACCAAAAGAGGCATTAATAGAATTCATTTGATAAAATTGTACTCGATTTAATGTTCGATACCCTGCTTTAATAACGGTCTTTGGTAAGAACTTTTGACTTTTAAAATTGACATTAAAAGGCGAAATAAACCGAGGAATATTCAATTCTAATTCTGTACCAATGTCATAGGAGTTTAATCCTTTTGCATTTTCAATCAATTGGGTTTCAAAGCCGAAGTTAATGTTCGCTTTAAAGAGTTCTGCTCCTCTAAAAAAGTTACGATTGGTGTAACTCGCTTCTATGGATGAGCCCACAAAGTTATTGGACTTGGAGGTGGCAGACAGTTCTCCTCTCAACGATTTTTTTGGCAAAGGAGTGAGGTTGATAATGGTATTTAATAGGTGTGCCTCATCTTCGGCTTCCTTAAAGTTGATGTTGACAAATTTGAATGGTCCTAGCGTAGTAAAATGTTCTAGGGTAAGGTTATGTAAGTTCCTGTTGTAATGAGCATCCTTTTTTAAGGTAACGATGTTACTAATGATACGTGGACGATAAATGCTGTCTTTTTCCAAATAATACACGTTACCCAAATCTAGTGTATCGACTAAATCAAAGTTGGTGGAGTCACTCAAGTCATAATTTGGATTAATATAAATGGATTTTATATCATATACTGCAAGCGCTTTATCCTTCAGGTTATTCTTTATTTCTAGATAAACTTTTACTTCTCCATTGAATGTAGAATCAATTTCCCACAGTAAAAAGTCTTCATTAAAATAGAAGTAACCGGAGTCTTTTAAAATAGTATTTAAGCGGCTGCGCTCTTCTTTCAATCGATCGAGGTTAAAACCATCGCCACTGCGGATGAGGCTATTCACTTGCTGTTCTCGAATTATTTCAGTCAATCGGATACTGTCTGTAGGGTAGTTCACCTCTTTTATAGTGTAGTGCTGTCCTAGTTTTATGGTGTACTCAACTGCTGCTTTCTGCTCGTTCTTTTTTGTTTTTACTTCTGCCGTCACTTTTGGGTAGAAATATCCTTTGTTGATTAATCGATTTTTAATCAGATCAACCGTCCGCTCTGGATCAACTTGCTCCATCAATACAGGAGGTTCTCCAATTTTATACTTCAGATTATACCTTAGACCTTTGTCTTTTTTTGGTTCCTTTATCTGGTTGTAAAGCCATAATTTTATTCGCAAAGCGCTAAATGCAGTGGAATTGGGTTCAGGCTTTATCACAGATGATACTTCGCTATCAATGTCTCCCGCTTTTTTGCCATCAACTTTAGTAGTAGCACCGGTGTATAACACTTCATCAGGTTTGAGGTGCTTGGTGTTGTTGCAACTCACCAAAATGAGCGCTGCAAAAAGTGTACACCAGAAAAGGAACTGTTTACTCTTCATCGCGCGCTACTTTTAATTCTTCTGGTTTTCGAAATAATTCTTTTGCAGTATCATAGTCACGGTTGTAAATCAAGGAAACACCAGTTTCTACGATGTCACCTTCAAGTACTCCTTCAAACAGGTTATCCCGATACAGTTTCGCTTTGTAACGGCCGTCTGGTGTAATCATGTATTCTATACTGACATCTCCTGCAAAATCACTGATGGTATTTTGTCTAGCACGTTCGCCTTCTAAATCAACATCACCTCCAACTTTTACGGCAATACGATCATTTAAAAACGACTTGCTCACCGCTAGATTCAACTCTGTTCTGCCTTCAAAATCTCCTTGCTCCGCATTGTATCCTTCATAGCTGTCTAGATTTAGCTCTAAGTTAACACCTTTGATGTATTTGTCAGAAAGACGATTCAATTGTTGATTCATGATTTTACTCACTGAACTACGGGCCATATTAGCACCATCACTTTGGTTGGTAAAGTTACCCGTAGAGATAAATCGATTGAGAATAATCAATGTAAACACCTGTTTATTTAATTCGTTTTCAGATTGATTCAACTCTTGTAGTTTGGCGTAAACCAACCCATTTAATGCTCCTTTTTTGTCATCCTCAAGGTCGATGTCGAAAGAAATTGTTGGGCTCATGAGTTCATCATCCATATTTAAAGAAACTAAAAATGGAAGTTGCTCTTGATAGGCTAGCCGCTCCGACTCAGATAGGGATCCACTTTGATTGCTCAATAAATCGATAGGAGAAGTTTTTACTTCATAAATAGCAGAAATATCCAAATCGGCTTTCAAGGGATCACCGGTCCACGTAATGGAGCTTCCTTTCTCAATTAAAAAATCTCTTTTTACCAAGTCATATAGTGTGAGGTTGTATTTTCCATCATTAATGGTGTAGCGTCCAGTTAGGCTAATGTTACCGCTGGGATCAATTTGACTATTTAGCGTTCCACCACCTTTTAATGTTAGTTTATCTCCTGCTATAGGATCAATGATGATATTGAGGTTGGTCGATTCATCAATTTCGATTTGAGCAACTACGTCTATTCCTGTAATGTCCGCTTTTACGGTATCTGTCTTCTTTTCCCGACTAAAAATATCCGACAGGTTCTGGTCTTTGTCAACAAATACAATAACACCTTTTTGACTTACTTCCGATGGATCAGACTCAGGAAGCACAAAGGTAAAATCCGTTCCTTTATTGAGTTTTAGTTTAGCGCTGACGATGGGTTTATTGATGTCACCCTTTAGAGTAATATCACTACTGAACAACACTTTTCCATAGAACAAATCATTTTTGTCTTCTTTGGTTGTGTTCAGTGCCTGAAAGTTTTTGCTCTTGATGTTCACATCAAATGCAATATTTTCAAAATCGTTCAATGAAATACCACCACCTACTTTAAAGTTATTCCCAATACTATCTTTTACGGTAAACTGCTTAAATTCTAGTTTTTCATCAGCAATTTCAATGCGCTCATTTTTAAGGGTGTATTTGGTATTCAGATACGGAGAGTAAAACTTAACGTTGATGAAATTCAGGTTTCCTGAAATGTCTGGATTGTCAACCGTTCCCCGAATGTCGAAATTACCGGACAAGTTTCCCGACGAGCGTTTGAGTTGTCCGTCTGTAAAAGCTGCAATCGTAGGTATGCTTAATTGCTCAATACGCGCATTAAAATCCAACGCATCTCCCTCGGTGTAAGTTCCTTTAATGGTCACATCATTTTCATTTCCGGAAAAGGAGGCCATCATTTCATACACGCTTTTAACCTTGTTGGCATTAATGTCGATGTTACCGACTTTTTCTTCGAATAGTTTTAAATCTGTAAGGGATAAATCGGCTTCAAAGCCAATGCTGTTTGGAAGCAAATTCACCTGACTTTGTCCATTTAACTTTCCGGAGACAATACGTACGCTATCAGCTTCTGCTGATTTAACCAGATTGACTAAGTTTTGAATTTTAAAACGGTTAAAGTCTAATTCAAGTAGGTTGGTATTGATGGAGTCATTTTTAACACTCAGTTGCTCTCCTTCGTGCGCCATTGAAAAATCAATCAACAGTTGTTCTCCGAATTCAATGTAACTGTTAGGAGCAATTTCCCACCTATTTTTATTAATAATAGTCGTATCTGCTGCAAAAGCTACTCGGATGTTCTCATTGTTTTTAAATGACTTTGCGGCAAGTAGGTAGGCAGCAGGCTGACCAACTTCTTGTTGGATAAGCCGAGTAAACAAAGTGTCTGCTTTAGTATTTCCGAGAATGGACAAACGTTTCAATAAAAAGTCACCTTGATTTAGGTTTTTGATGCTCAATTCATAGTCAAGGCTTTTTCCATCGGCATTTGCAAAGAATAAAAGACTATCTAAATTAATTCCCCCATAAACTGTTTTGGGAAATGATGCGTTAACTTCAAAGTGATTATCCTTTGCGCTAAACTCACCATTGATATAACTGTCTTCAAATTTTTCCAAATCAGTCAAAAGAACTTCATTAATGAGCGGATTGTTGACCAACTTTAAATCAAAACTAAAGGCTTGATTGTCTTCTTTTAATTGCGATTGTAAGGAATCATCATAGTAGCCTTTAAAGAAATCTGTCATAGATGTGCCCAAGGTCGAGAGCTGTATATTTCCTTTAAAAAAGCCGCTAACAATATCAGAGTTAAGCTGAATGTTGCTATTGCTGCTATCTTTAAATGAGACAAAAAGTAAGGAGTCAACTTGATAGATCTCATCATTCCGAAGGATTTGGAAACCGCGCATATCCACTTTTCCTATAATATTGTCAATGGTATTTCCCGTGAGGTCAGCACTTAATTTAAGTTTCAATCGGGTATCATCCTCAATTAAATTGAGCAATTGAAAATCTGCGCCAATTAAATTAAAGTCTACCTGATAATTTGATGCTGCTTCTGCCAACGTAACGGCTCCATTTAAATCAAAGAGCAAATTGGTATCCCTCATGGATGATGTCCATGATAAAGCCTCATTTTCAAACTGGGCTTGCAATTGATAGGGTGCATAGCGGTAACGGTTATATTCGAAATCTTTTACGGTTGCTTCAGCTTCCATCGTCAGCTGCTCGGGATCAATCCCTTTTCCTTTTACCTTCGCTTCAAGGGCTACCGTGTTAAAATTGGTATCGTTAAGTAATTCTCCTAATTTTAGTTGATTGGTTGTTATTTCTGCAAGGTAACTCAAGCTATCTAGGTTCTTTGCACCATTTTTAACCTGTGCATTTAGTCCTAGATTACCTAGCGTAGTCGTCAAGTTAAGTTGACTTTTTAAATCGTTCAAGCCGCCATTTGCTTCCCCATTCATCGCCATATTCGTAGGCAGGTTTATTGAGGTAGGTAAGGTGTTTTTCGGCAATAGTCGCTGCAGGTTATTACGGCTAGTTTTGATTTCATCAAGGATAATCGCCAGTTGTAATGCTCCCAAATTGGTAGCCTCCTTAACTGTTCCATGCAGCTTTAAGCTAGTTTGATTTAAAACAGAGATGTTTATATTGTCAATAAGCAAGTTTTTCACTTGACCATTTATTGCTGCCGTTATGTTTATTCGCTCATTTATCAGCGGTGCTATAAATTCATTGGTAGAAAGTTCAGGGCTAAAATAGCTGAGGTCTTTTAAACTAAAGGAGCTTTGGTTGAGTTGTAGATCAATTCCCAATTCCTCAATCGGTTCAGCAACTTTTGCTAATGATTCAAAATGTAAGGCAACAGCATGACTGATTTGTGTACCGTTAGTACTTTTTATGTTTATCTTATCGACTGATAGGTCGTGTTCTGATAGGCTAAAGTTAAGTTGCGTATTTGCTAGTCCAAAACCCGATTGTTCGGTCACCATTAATTGATTTACTTCAAATAGAATATCGGCCAAGCCATGGTATCGAATAGCATTCATGTCCACTTCCTCGAGGATTATCCCGAGGTGGCTAAAGTCCATTCCTGCTGCTACTGGTGCGCTGTTATGATCATCGTAATTAAACTTTGTGGAATCAATTGTGAGTTTTGCAAGTGTCACCTGCCAATCATCGCTAGGTGGTATGCTATCGGTAGAAGTGCTATCTATATTTTCGCTGTTCACTTCGAATTCATTTTGCACAAAGTCGATGGAAGATTTGCTCAAATCGATTGCTGATATGTCGACCAATTGCTGAAGTAAATCTATTTCTTCTACACCAACGCTTAGTTCGCCAATTTCAGTATCGAGATTCATTTTTCCAACTTCATCTGCATAAGTGAACGTATTGTTGATTACGTTAATGGTTTCTGCTTTCATTTTAAAGGCAGATGGTTCGCTTGCTGAGGTGTCTTCAGGAGCAAATGATGGACCCATGGTCACGTTCGTTTCTGTATTGGAAAGGATCAATTCCTTTACATCAAATCGATTACTTGCTAAGTCCAACTCGTTTAATTCAATACGCAACTCAGATAGAGCAGTTTCTGCTAAAATGCCGTTATATTGATCGTCGTATCGAAAATTAATGTTGGACAGTAAAACTTCTTCTACGCCAAAAGTCCATGGCTCTGAAGCAGTGTCAGGCTTAGTGGTGGGCTCAGCCACGGAATCACTTGCAAAAGCATCAACGATAAATTGAAAATTATAGTCAGGCGATTTTGTAGTAGTCGATAAGTTAACGGTGCTATTGGTTAATTCCACCATTGAGATGTTGATTTTTTTACCCACTAATGAAAAGATATCGATGTCGACAGCAGCGTATCCTATATAGGCTAAGGTGTCTTTTTTCTCGTCTTCTACGTACAAGCCTTCAATGACTGCCGAATTAAAAAAACCGATGTATATGCGATCGAGGGAAATAGTTGATTTTGTTTTAGATGATACAAAATCAATTGCTTGTGAGGTGAGATAGTTTTGAACGACCGGTAATCGAATCGAGAATATAAGCGCAGACACCAACAACAAAAGCACTCCCAATAGAATGAGTAAATATCGAAGTGCTTTTTTAAATGTGGTCAATTATTTATTGTCGTTAAATTATAAACGGTATAGTGCAACAAAAATGCCTAGCTATCAACTTCACTTGTATTTACTCTAACAGCATAGATACCAGGCTTTATTTCTTCTTTAATTGAGGAAGCATAAATTTTTGTAAAAACTGCACCAAAATAAAAAATTAATGAACTGTAAAATACAAACAGCAATAAAAGTACCGCACTCCCTGACGCACCAAAAATCGAATTGATAGAGCTATTGACTAATACTCTTCCTAGAATGAATTTTCCTAATGTAAAAAGTAAAGCAGTGCAAATACCACCTACCACAACCGGCTTAAAGGTGCTTTTCGCATTGGGTAAAATTCGAAATAGTAAACTGAACCATATAGAAATACTAATTATGGAGAAGGTAGCATTGATGATTTTGATGGTTAAAATGTTTAAATCAGGATTGTACTGTATTAAAAATGAACTAAGAAAGGTAAGTACCGAATCAGAGATCAATGAAAGTAGAAATAGTATACCGGCCACAAAGAGTAAAAGAACAGATAGAAACCGTTCAAATAAAGCAATTAGAAAAGAGTAATGTGCCTTTGGTCGAAAGTCCCATACAAGGTTGATGCTATCCTTTACTATTTTCATCAGCGTGGTAGAAACAAAAATAAAAAACAATGTTGCTAGAATTGATGAAAGATCGTCTTTAGCAAACGATTGAAAACTAGTAAAGACATGCTTTACTTGATTAGCTGACTGCTCACCAAAATAATTGGTTAATTCAATAAAAAGTTTGCCGTTTGCTTGTTCAGGAGTAGTAATAGCGCCTAAAAACTGGCTGACTATAATTAAAATAGGTGGTAAAGCAAACAATGAAAAGAATGCGGTAGAGGATGCTAGAGCAAGCGGATTATACTTTTTATACTCACCTATTGCCTGAAATAAACTTTGAAAAACGGTTTTCAATAGAAATGCAAATTGTTAACCGTCAAATGTAATAAAACGAACTGACTAGTTGAAGTTTGGATCTTCAGGAAAATTAGCCATCATTGCGTATTGGTTTCCTTTGTCTTTCAGTATGGTGGCCCATAAGTCATCAGCATCAATATCGCCAAATAGTAGTTGGTGATTCGAGCTGGAAATTAGCCATGAATCGCTTTTAAGCTCACTTTCTAATTGTCCCTTATCCCAACCCGAATAGCCCAAGAAAAAGCGGATTTCATTCGGTTGAATCAGGTTTAGCTCGATAGCTCCTCTGAGTGATCTAAAATCTCCTGCCCAATAAACTCCATCTCCTACAGGAATACTTCCATGAATGAGAGACCCTTTGGTGTGCACATAAAACAAATGCTCTGATTGAACTGGACCGCCCAAATAAACTTCTGCATCGAATTCCGGAAAGTCTTTAATAACTTCATTTAATTTTAAACCTACTGTTCTATTGAGAACTAGTCCTACGGTGCTTCCTTCGTCTTGCTCTACCAAATAGATTACCGAACGCTTGAAGTGGTTGTCTTGCATAAAGGGCTCAGCAATTAATAAACGGCCCTTTTCAGGAGTCAGTTTATTCAAATCTTTTATTCGGTAATCTAATGGATTTAATGGCATAGTTGAGCACTTTTCTCAAATATAATAAAACGCATTTTTATGCCTTTTAATTTTAACGTATTTTTAATTCTTCCGACCTTTACAGCATACAATTAACCCTGCGTGGGTGCTAAAACTGATACCATGGAAGATGTAAGAAAAAACGTGGAGTCCGTTCGAAGAGAATTTAACTTCGGAAGTTTAGATTTAACGGATGTACCACATAACCCTGTTGAAATAATGGAGCAATGGTTAGCAGATGCCATTGCAAATCAAGAGAAAGATCCAAATGCATTTGTACTTTCTACTGTAAAGGATGGAATGCCCGATTCTCGTGTGGTGCTGTTGAGGGACTTTACTGAAAATGGTTTGACCTTCTTTACCAACTACCAATCCAAAAAAGGGAATGATTTATTAGAAAACACCATAGCAGCTGTTAATTTCTATTGGATTGACTTAGATCGTCAGGTAAGGATTCAAGGAAAAGTGACCAAAGTAGATGCGCAAGTTAGCGATGACTATTTCAATTCTCGTCCACGCTCTAGTCAGATTGGAGCTTGGGCTAGCAATCAAAGCAGTATTATCGCATCTCGAGGAACCATAGAGGAAAGAGTAGCTGAATTAGAAAAAAAGTTCGAAGGAAAAGACGTTCCTCGTCCTGACCACTGGGGTGGCTATTTAATTACACCCATTAATTATGAATTTTGGCAAGGGCGCGCAAGTAGGCTGCATGACCGTTTAGCTTTTCACCAAGAGGATGGCAATTGGGCTGTAAACCGATTAGCTCCTTAATGTCTAAAATTTTAGCAGCGTATTTAAAAAAACAGCAATTTCAATTGCCTGTAATAGCTACTAAGCCCAAGCCCGACTTGGGCTTAGTGGTTGTAATTCCTGTGTACAATGAGCCGAATATTGAGCCCACTTTGACAGCGATTGCATCTTGTGCGCCACCTGAATGTTCCGTTGAGGTATTGCTCGTTTTCAATGCTTCTGCTACTGCTGACGAAGGGATAAAAGCTCAAAATAGGAGAGGAGTTGAAGTTTTAGAGCAATTTAAGTCAACTTACAATGGCCCGTTTACGTTTTATGCGCTTGTCAATGAGGATTTACCACCCAAACATGCAGGAGTAGGTTTAGCTCGTAAAATTGGCATGGATGAGGCAATCCATCGTTTTGTCTTAGCAGAAAATGAAGAAGGAGTCATTTGCTGCTTTGATGCCGATGCGACGTGTACAGCCAATTATTTGCAAGAAGTATTCAACCACTTTCAACGACATCCAAAACAAGTAGCCTGCAGTATTCATTTCGAGCACCCGTTAGCCGGAGAGGAGTTTTCTCCAACCATTTATGAATACATCATTGATTACGAATTGCATTTGAGGGTATATAAAAATGCCATGAAATATGCAGGCTTGCCTTATGCCCTGCATACTGTAGGAAGTTCTATGGCAGTAAAAGCCATCGATTATTGCAAGCAAGGTGGAATGAATAAACGAAAAGCCGGGGAGGATTTCTATTTCCTTCAAAAGTTTATACAGTTGGGTAGCGTTGGGGAGCTTACAACTGCTAAGGTTATCCCTTCTCCTCGAATTTCAGATCGGGTGCCATTTGGAACTGGAAGAGCCATTGGTGAGCGTATGGAATCTAAGTTAGCAACTTATGACAGCTATTCAATGGATTCATTTTACTTAATTAAAAAGGTTGTAGATCACTTACCCAATATCTACTCAGACGATCAGCAAGTGTTGCAGTTACCAAAGGAGTTTCTGGCGTATTATGGCGCTGATAAAATGTTAAGCATAGTACAATCAGCTCGAAAAGAAACAACGAATTACACCAATTTTGTTAAACGTTTTTATCGTTTCTTCGATGCCTTCCAAGTATTGAAATTCGTTCACTACTTAAGGGATCATCACTACCCTGATCAACCCGTTGGTGAAGTTGCTTTAGAACTTCTTCAAGTAAAAGGATATGCTGCTAATAAGTGGTCGACGAATAAAGAACTATTGGAAGTGTACCGGAAAATCGATTTATATCAATTTTGATAGGCCTTTCTCAAATGATTTAATGTATTGTAAAACTTCCCATCAACAATATAACAACCTGCTTCCATCATTTTGAATATTTCTTCAGCTCTATTGGGGTGATACGCTTTTTTCGTTTTGTAAGTTTTAATGGCATCTGTACCTTCTTCAATAGCTTTTTCAGCGCTATTAGCTTCGGTGAAGTCTAAACTACTTTCCTCGTCAATGTCCAACCCAATTAAAATAATCTCATCTTCTTTACAATGAAAAATCTTCAGGCTTTTTGCTGATCTAAATTCTAAGTAATTAACGTTTTCGATGGCCTTCTCGATCACCACATCACTAAAAAGTCCGACAATTTCGAGTGCTTTTTCCTTACTTTCAGTATTTACGCGCACCCATTCGTCATTGTCGATGCCATTGGCCACTAAAAAATGGACAAAGTCTTTTTCCAATAGTTGCAATTCTTGGTCTGATAAGTATCTGTATTTCATTTGGTCTAGTTTTTTGCTTTTACAAGGTAAAAATTAAATTCAATTTTTAAAACACTTCTTTACAGATTTTCAAAATCCATTATCTTGGCTTTAAGCGCAGAATCTATTTCTACGGATTTACCAGTACTCGGATCAAAACTCACCAAGGTAACGAAAGAATGAGCGGCAGGAACTTCTTTTCCATTAGTAACACCACAAATCACACATTCGAAGTTGAAGCTTTTCGTTCCGATTTTGGAAACACGCGTATACACTTTTACATCGCTTCCAAAAGTAATGGGGTAGAGGTAATCAATTTCAACACGAGCTACCAATACTTTTAAGTCCTCAATGCGGTGATAGGTATCCAACACATCCCTAGAGTAACAAATTCGAGCTTCTTCTAAATAGTTGAGGTAGCGTGCATTGTTTACATGGTTTAGCGCATCGATGTCCATAAACCGGACAGGAAGTGTAATGGAATGCTTAAATAAAGATGGGTCAAATGGTTTCATATTTTGCGAGTAAAGCGAATAAGTTGGTGACTTTTTTTAATACAATTGTTTTCAAATCAGCTGATTGATCAAAACTGATTGGGTAGGCAAATTTGATAAAATTGATAGATTCTTTTGGGGTAAATTCACTTAACTTTTCATAATTCTTTGCAGTGTAGTCATGTTCCCATTCATCGCCTGTTATTGAAAGGTAAAAATTATCATCCCTTAGTGCTGCTCGATTCTGATGGAGGTGCTGCTGAATTGCTGACAACTGATTATTCTTTAAATGCAGGAAGAGTGTAAACCCTTTTCCCCACCAAAATAATAAGCGGAAGGAGAAGATTTCAGTTTTGGAAAACTGTTGTGGAAAATCTAATAGTAAATAGGGTAGACCTTTTAAATTTTCACCTCTTGTGATTTTTGATGCTGTTTTTTGAGGAGCAAAAGAAATTGTTTTGGCTTCCTCCGAGTAAGATTGTTTTAAATTGTCACAAATGATTGATAGGTTTATTTCTACTGCTTTTAGTACCGCTCTTTTCTCTTCAAAGAATGAGGTGCTATTTAATAATTGAAGTTGTTGCTTACTTAAATTCAATTGTGTTTAAGAATTTTAAAAATGAGTATTTTGATGATTCTTCAACTGTATTTCTTGGTTATTTTATTACACCAATTGTTTACGCTAAGATATCAACCTATATTTCAATTTGAAGGCTTAGTAGGCTTTTGATAAACTATTGAAGATTTTTCCCCATCCTATATTTCCTGTCTTTTTACCCAATCGAATCATAATAATATTTTTCTCTGGATTGACATAAATATACTGCCCTAAAATTCCTTGAGCCATAAAATCTCCTTCTTTGGATGGCAGCCACCACTGATATTGATAATAGCTTGCACTGCCATTAGTGGTGTCTACTTTAGTCGATTGTGCAATCCACTCTTCAGGAACCAACTGCTGATCTTTATAATTTCCTTTATTGAGCATTAATCGGCCAATTTTAGCATAATCCACTGCTCGAGCATTTAGACAGCAGAAGGTTTTCTCCAAACCGTCTTTCTTTTTATCAATGCTCCAGCTGGCATCGTATTCCATTTCTAGTGGAGTCCACAGCTTTTCTTGTAAATAGGCAGTGATGGTTTTGTCTTTTATTGCTCGTTCTAAAATGAGGCCCAAGAGTTGTGTGCTTCCGCTTACATAGTCAAAGGAATTCCCGGGCGTAGTATTTAATTTCATTTTAGTAATTGCCTTCCGCAGATTTCTGCCATAGTAGAAGGTGGCCACGTCACCAAATGGATTATAATAGCCTTCATTGTAGTCGAGACCTGAAGTCATCTGTAATAAATGCTCAATGGTGACTGCATCAAATCCCTCATTTGTTAATTCAGGGATATAGTTGGTGACTGGTTCATTAACAGATTGAATTAAACCATCTTCAATTGCTATGCCTATCAGCAAAGAGGTGATTGATTTCGCCATTGAAAAAGAAGGGACAATCGAAGATTCTTCATACCCATCAAAATAAGCTTCATAATGAATGGAATCATTTTGAATGATCATAAAAGCGACAGTGTGGTATTCTTTTAGAAACTCATCGAAAGCATATGCTTTACCATTTACAGTTAATCCCTTTGGTACTTTAGGAATCGCTGGTTGTAAAAAGTTAAATGTGGCTTCTGAAGCTATTAATTCTCTATTGGGAAATTTCTTATGATCTTTTATATCGGCAAAATTGAATATAAAAAACCGACCAACCTTGCATGAGGTAAAACTCAGCATCAACATTGTGATTAAAAGAAAAAAAAGACTGTTGCGCATAATTGATTATTTCTTACTCCTCAATTTTTACTAGTGCTCCTTTTAGCGATTCTGGAATATCATCAATGGAATAAATTTGCAGTTGATTTTTATCACTACCTAAATCCGCTACTGTTTTTGTTAATAATGGATTAATCATCAGTTGGTTGAGTTTAAACATTGCCCCTGTTGCAGGATCAACAATCAGTAAACCAATAAAACCACCGAATAGGATGTTTCCAAAATACCAACCATCCAACGTAGATGTAACTGGGATGATTTTACTATCATAACCATCAAGTTCAAAACGAACCATATAAGTGGCTTTTTTAAAGTAGCCTGATGATGCTTTTAATTCAAGAACTTGAGGTGTCTTTCCTGTAAAGAATACTTGGCCTTTGTTGTTTAAAACGGTAAAATTAGCCTCCGAAGGTGTGCTGTTGATGGAGAGTGGATAGTAGCTTTTGCTTACGATACTTGCACAGCTAAAGTTAATAAGTAAAACAGTTGAAAGGATTAATCCGATTACAAGGTTGCGTTTCATTTTTAAATGTTAAGATTTGTTATAAACGACCAAAGTAAGAAAAGAATGGATTGCTTTCATTTATTGCACAAAAAAAGCCGCCTCATTAAAAAATGAGGCGGCTTGTCTAACTATTTATGCTATTGGATTATCCAACAGAAACTACTTCGATATCAAATACTAAATCTTTACCTGCTAATGGGTGATTTGCATCCAATTTGATATGATCATCTGCTACTTCGATAACCGTTACTGGCATTTGAGTGCCATCAGGCTGACCTGCTGACAACGTCATTCCAATCTCTGGCTTAATCTCAGCTGGAAGCTGATCTTTTGGTACAGACATCACCATATCTTCTCTTGGCTCACCATAAGCCTCTGCACATGGAATGTTGGCTACTGTAGCTTCTCCAGCTTTCATACCAATCACTGCCTTATCAAAACCTTGAATTAATTGGCCTGAACCTACAGTAAATTCTAATGGCTCACGTTCTCTAGAGCTATCAAAAATGGTTTCGTCTGTTAATTTTCCTGTGTAGTGTACTTTAATAGTATCACCGTTTTTTACTTCTGACATATACTTTTTTTTACGCGTAATGCTTGATTTTACGCAAATTTAACAGTAATAATATGCTCTACCTAATTATATAGGGGTAACTTTCTTAAATTAGTATAAAATCCAATTAAGCATTCATGAACTTTAATAGTATACTCGAAGATGCGCAATCTTCAGCATTCGGGCTTTGGAAATTTAATTTTCTATTGCACCGAATGATTCCTTTTAATAAGCCGCATGGTTTAAAAGTGACCACCATTACACCCAACAAAGTGGTGGTTCATATCCCATATAAAAAGTCAAACCTAAACCACATTAAAGGGCTCCATGCCTGTGTGCAAGCTACAGCGGCTGAGTATGCTTCTGGTTTACTACTGCTTTCTCGGTTGGGATTCAAAGATTACCGAATTATTATGGAAAGCATGGAGCTGAAGTATTTATATCAAGGTAAAATTGCAGCCAATGCCGTTTTTGAACTTTCGGAGGAATCACTTGAAAAAGAGATTAAAGGCCCGCTAAAAAATGGAGAAGTGCTTTATTACAAAGCAGAAATTTCGGTGAAAGATGAAAAAGGGAATGAATTATGCATAGCCACCACCAATTGGCAATTAAAGCCATGGAATAAAGTAAAAACCAAAACAACGTAATAATGAAAAATTCAATGAAATCAATAGCGTTTTTATCGCTAACAATGGGAGTAATGACCGCATTTGGTCAAAAAAAGAATACAATGGCCGCAACAGAAGTAGCCGCTAATTATACAGTTGCTGAAGTTGCTACCCCTCAAAAGAAAAGTCCGGCAAAAGAGGCTTCCACAACTATTAACGGGAACGCAGTTACCATTAAATATTCTGCTCCATCGGTGAGAGAACGAGAAGTATGGGGAAACCTTGTGCCTTACAACGAAGTATGGCGAACAGGTGCAAATAATGCAACCACCATTACATTTTCTGCGGCAACCATGGTAGAAGGTAAAGAGGTAGCAGCGGGGACCTATGCGCTATTTACCATACCTGGTGAGAAAACGTGGAAAGTGATTTTAAATTCAGATGCTAAACAGTGGGGAGCATATGATTATGATGCTAAAAAAGACGTGTTAAGTGTGACAGTAACGCCAAGAATGGTTGAACAACCGATGGAGCAAATGAACTTTTCGTTTAATGACGAAAATAGGTTAGTGTTTGCTTGGGAGAAACTACGGTTTGATTTAAAGATGAAGTAATCGAAAATTCGATGAAAACTGAAGCCCTCATTTTCTGTGAATGAGGGCTTTTTTTTGGTTTATCTAACTTGAAATAAGTTAGTTGTAAATTTTAATTGTATTTTTTACTAAAATTTTAACAGTTTTCATTTGTCTAATTTGGGGTTAATTGTCCAAGTTTTTATGAAATCTGGATTTAACTTTAGCGGCACACTTAATCTTATAGCTATGAAATGTAAAAAGCTTGAGTTGAACTTGCTTCCCGATATCTAAAAATATTACCTTACCTTTAAATTTGAATAGTAACTTACCATCAGGCATTTATATCATACGATGTACCCAGGCCTCTCATACTATAGAATCTAAACTTATAATTGATTAACCATGAAAACACTATTTCTATTCCTTGGACTATCATTTTTACTCATTGGTTGTAAAAAGGATGAAAATGAACGAGAACCCAATACATATACGATAGAAGGGCACTATTTGCAAGATTGTAATACTCCTTGGGAGAATATTAATCTTCGGTTTAGAATTATTAGGCTGTATACCTTTAGTGCAGAAGTAAACGTAGTAGGGTATACCACAACTGACGAAAGTGGCTATTATAAAATGGAATATCAAGACCCCAAAGAATTTAAACGTGCCGAGCCTGGAGAGCTGCAAATAGATTTTAGCTACCCTACTAATCCTGATCGGTATTATGGAGTAGTAGAAGATTTAGTACCACACAAAAACCTTACTATCGACTATGTAACCCAACCCAACGACACCGCTTTT
>CBFHZL010000034.1:20549-22091 GCA_965660325.1 uncultured Acidiluteibacter sp. | reverse complement strand
GATGGCACGTACTTGATCCCAAGTAACAGATGCAACCTTTTTTCTGTTTGGCTCAGCAGAACCAGATTTAACTTTTGCAGCCTCTAGTAATTGTACTGGAGCTGGAGCAGTTTTAATAACGAAATCAAAAGATTTATCTGCATATACAGTAATCACAGCAGGAACCACACGACCAGCTTTATCTTGAGTTCGAGCATTAAATTGCTTACAGAACTCCATAATGTTAACCCCTTTTGCCCCTAATGCAGGACCAACGGGTGGAGATGGATTTGCTGCCCCTCCTTTGATTTGTAGCTTAATTAAACCACTTACTTCTTTCGCCATCTTAGTTTTCTTTATTGTGTACTATTAAGATTCTTTTTCTACTTGAAGGAAACTTAACTCTAATGGTTGTTTTCTACCGAAAATCTTTACCATTACTTTTAGTTTTTTCTTCTCTTCATTAATTTCTTCAATGGTTCCATTAAAACCATTAAAAGGACCATCAATAACTTTAATTGACTCTCCAACGATGAATGGAATGTTTAATTCTTCTTCACTTTCAGCTAACTCATCTACTTTACCTAGAATCCTATTAACCTCAGCCATTCTTAACGGAACAGCATCTCCACCTTTCTCAGCACCTAAAAAGCCAATTACATTGTTGACGTTTTTAATAACGTGAGGAACCTCTCCGACTAAATCCGCTTCTATTAATATGTATCCAGGAAAAAAACTTCTTTCCTTACTAATCTTTTTACCCTTTCTAATTTGGTAAATTTTTTCAGTTGGAATTAACACTTGCGTTACATAATCAGAAAGCCCAAGTCTAGAAATCTCATCTTCGATGTGAAGTTTAACTTTCTTTTCTTTTCCACTTACCGCTCTTACAACGTACCATTTTTTAGTACTCTCACTCATCTTCTAACCCTCCAAAAATTTAAAACATCTGATAAATGAATTCCATAATACTACTGAAAGAGGAATCCATAACAAAAATCAAAAGAGAAATAATCACTGCAGCAATCATAACTACTAAAGCACTGCTTTGAAGCTCACTCCAAGTTGGCCATGAAACTTTATTGAAAAGCTCATCTGTTGACTCTTCGATGTATGTTCTAATTTTTGACATGTCTTATTCTTTTTGCACGGGTGGTAGGACTCGAACCCACAGCCAATGGTTTTGGAGACCACTACTCTACCAATTGAGCTACACCCGTAAACCTTATATTTATAAAGTCAAGAAAGGTATCACGCTATGCGGGACACCTTTCTCGATATATATCTATTTAGTAATTAAACTAAAATTTCAGTAACCTGACCTGCACCTACAGTTCTACCACCTTCTCTAATTGCGAATCTTAATCCTTTATTCAAGGCGATTGGAGCAATTAATTTAACAGTAATAGTTACGTTATCACCAGGCATTACCATTTCTCTTCCTTCTTCTAAGAAGATCTCACCAGTAACGTCAGTAGTTCTTACATAAAACTGAGGACGGTATTTGTTATGAAATGGAGTGTGACGTCCACCTTCTTCTTTCTTCAAGATATAAACCTCAGC
>CBFHZL010000034.1:19318-20454 GCA_965660325.1 uncultured Acidiluteibacter sp. | reverse complement strand
TTACGTAAAACTGAGGACGGTATTTGTTATGAAATGGAGTGTGACGTCCACCTTCTTCTTTCTTCAAGATATAAACCTCAGCAGTAAATTCTGTGTGAGGAGTGATAGTACCCGGACGAGCGATAACCATACCTCTCTTAATGTCAGACTTTTCAATACCTCTCAACAATAAACCTACGTTATCACCAGCTTCACCTCTGTCTAGTATTTTTCTAAACATCTCTACACCAGTAACAGTTGACTTTTTATCCTGAGCTCCCATACCGATAATTACTACATCATCTCCTGAGTTAATTACTCCTGACTCAATTCTACCTGTTGCTACAGTACCTCTACCTGTAATAGAGAAAACATCCTCTACAGGCAAAATAAATGGCTTATCAACTTCACGTGGAGGAATTGGAATGAAGTTATCAACTGACTCCATCAATTCTAGAATTTTTTCTTCCCACTGAGCTTCTCCGTTAAGACCACCTAATGCAGAACCAATAGTGATTGGTGTGTTATCACCATCAAACTCGTAAAAGCTCAATAGATCTCTAACTTCCATCTCAACTAATTCTAACAATTCAGGATCGTCAACCATATCCGCCTTGTTCATGAAAACAACAATTGAAGGAACACCTACCTGACGAGCAAGAAGGATGTGCTCTCTTGTTTGTGGCATAGGACCATCAGTAGCAGCAACTACTAAAATAGCACCATCCATCTGAGCAGCACCTGTTACCATGTTTTTTACGTAATCCGCGTGACCAGGACAATCTACGTGAGCGTAGTGTCTGTTTGCAGTTTGATATTCTACGTGTGAAGAGTTAATTGTAATACCTCTTTCTTTTTCTTCTGGAGCGTTATCGATAGATGCAAAATCTCTAGCATCAGAAAAACCATGCTTTGCCAAAACTGCAGTAATTGCAGCAGTCAAAGTAGTTTTACCGTGGTCAACGTGACCAATAGTACCGATGTTTACGTGCGGCTTGGATCTATCAAATGTTTCTTTAGCCATGACTTATTGCTTGTTTAGATTATTAACTTAATTTATTACTTACTTTAAAAAAACTTTCCAAACTCGAGCCAATGAGGGGAATTGAACCCCTGACCTCTTCCTTACCAAGGAAACGCTCTACCCCTGAGCTACA
>CBFHZL010000034.1:0-19218 GCA_965660325.1 uncultured Acidiluteibacter sp. | reverse complement strand
TCTGCCTCTATTATCTTATCAAAATACTGGCTTAGCTTGTTAATTTTCTCTTGAATAAAGTTGATTAACTTCTGATCAGCATCAAAGTGGACTGATCTCACATTCAATTTTACATCCATATTTAAAATGATTTATGCTCTTGGGTGAGCTTGTTGATATATCTTTTTTAACTTTTCTATACTGTTATGCGTGTACACTTGTGTTGCTGATAAACTCGTATGCCCAAGCAACTCCTTAATAGTATTTAATTCCGCACCATTATTAAGCAAGTGTGTAGCAAAGGTATGTCGAATAACGTGTGGACTTTTCTTATCAGTAGCCCTTGCTGCACTAAGGTAGGTATTAACGACTCTATATACAAGTCTAGGATAAAGTTTAGCTCCTTTTTTTGTTAAAAAAACGTAACCATTCAAAGGCGCATTGGGAGCATATTTAGCTTGAAAGTTTCGTATTGATTCCAATAACGAGTTGTAAATTGGAATAAGTCGTTCTTTATTGCGCTTTCCGATAACTTTAACAGCAGACTGCCCAAACAAAACTCGATCATAAGTCAACTCTATTAGCTCTGACAGTCGCATACCTGTGGCATAAAACAATTCTATCATAAGTCGATTTCGAGCATTCTCAAAGGAATCTTCAAATGTAACCTCATCAAATATAGCTACCATATCAACCTCTGATGCAAAAGAGGGCAATTTCTTAGACGCTCTAGGACCTTTTAATGAAGAGGCTGGATTAGCTGCAATGTGCTTATGTGCTAATAAATACTTATAAAAAGACTTTACTGCAGTTAGTTTACGATTTACTGAGCGTGCCGAAACCCCTTCATCAATCAAGTGGATTACCCACGAACGAATATGAGCTGAGTCTACCCCTACATTCAATTCTGTGAGATCATAACTACTTACAAGATATTCAGCAAACTGATTCAGATCTGATGAGTAAGCTATCAGTGTATTGGTAGCGTAGCGCCTTTCGGTTTTAAGATAATTTAGAAAAGTTTCGAGCATAAAAAAAGAGATATAGCTTTATTACTAAATTAAGATTTAGTTTTAATAAAGACTATATCTCTTTAAGATATATCTATGAGGAGAAAAAGTATACTTAT
Source organism: uncultured Acidiluteibacter sp. (assembly GCA_965660325.1). Lineage (GTDB taxonomy): Bacteria > Bacteroidota > Bacteroidia > Flavobacteriales_E > Vicingaceae > Acidiluteibacter. Next base: position 18,110 of record CBFHZL010000034.1, on the reverse strand, counting down.
ACTTCTTCTTGCTGCAAGTGCTGCTTATAGATAGCTTTTAACTTTTGCTGTCTATTGATCACAGAAGGTTTGTCAAATTGCTGACGCTCTCTTAACTCTTTAACAACGCCTGTTTTGTCAAATTTCTTTTTGAACTTTTTAAGCGCTCTCTCAATGTTTTCTCCTTCTTTTACAGGAACTATAATCATCGTAAATCCTTTTTATTAAATTATATTGGGCGACAAAAGTAGCTATAATTTACTAATTATGCAACTACTTTAAAATTTCTCTTGAAATAACTAATTTTTGTATCTCCGAAGTACCTTCTCCGATTGTGCACAATTTAGCATCTCTATAAAACTTCTCTACAGGAAATTCCTTCGTGTATCCATAACCGCCAAAAACTTGAATCGCGTCGGTAGCTATTTTAACGGCAATCTCCGAAGAGTAATACTTCGCAATGGCTGATTCTTTAGTCATTTTCTCTCCTCTATTTTTCAAGTCTGCTGAGTGATAAATCATCAATTCTGCCGCTTCGATTTCTGTAGCCATATCTGCTATCTTAAATGCGATTGCCTGAAAGCTAGAAATGGGTTTACCAAATTGCTCTCGCTCTTTGGAATATTTTACAGAAGCTTCATACGCTCCCTTTGCAATGCCTAAACCCAAAGCAGCAATCGATATTCTGCCACCGTCCAATATTTTCATTGCTTGAATAAAGCCATCACCTACATTTCCTAAAATAGCTGATTTTGGCACACGACAATTATCAAAAATAACTTCTGCAGTTTCTGATGCTCGCATTCCAAGCTTATCTTCCTTCTTTCCTGCTTTCAACCCTGGGTTACTTCTATCAACAATAAAAGTGGTCATCCCATGTGAATCTAACAAATCTCCCGTTCTTGCAATTACAACAACAACATCGGAACTTTTACCATGTGTGATCCAGCATTTGGTTCCATTTATAATGTAATCATCTCCGTCTTCAACAGCAGTGCACTTCATACGCATTGCATCAGAACCTGTATTTGGCTCAGTTAATGCCCATCCACCAATAAATTCTGCCGTAGCTAACTTCGGTAGGTATTTTTGCTTTTGCTCTTCGTTACCAAACGTCATAATGTGCCCTGTACAAAGTGAGTTGTGGGCGGCTACTGATAATCCGATTGAGCCACAAACCTTAGAGATTTCAGAAATCGCAGTTACATACTCATCATAGGTAAATCCAGAACCACCATATTCTGTAGGAACAAGCACACCCATCAGGCCTAACTTTCCCAACTCTTTAAAAATATGGACTGGGAATTCTTGAGATTCATCCCACTTCATCATGTCAGGACGTATGTGTGCATCTGAGAAGTCGCGGATCATGTCCGCAATCATCTTTTGGTTTTCGTTATATTCAAAATTCATCTTACGTATATTTTAATAGTTAACTAGGCTTATTATGTTATTGGTATAGGGCATCAATCGCTTATCTCCTTCTAAAAAAGTTAGGTTCACTAAAAACGAGAATCCTAGTACTTTTCCTCCTTGACTCTTCACTAACTCTGCGGCTGCCATAGCAGTTCCACCTGTCGCTAGTAAATCATCATGAATTAGCACATTCATACCCTCGGCTACTGCATCTTCGTGCATTTCAATTTCAGCTGAACCATACTCTAGATCGTATTTATAAGAAATGGTCTTGTAAGGCAATTTTCCCTTTTTCCTAACCGGAATAAATGGCAAGCCCATTTTTTGAGCCATTAGCAAACCCCAAAAAAAACCACGACTTTCAATGCCTAAAATAGCATCCGGCTTAAGTTTCTTTGCTTTATTTACAAATTCATTAGTAATCTCTTCTGTTAGCTGCGCATCGCCCAAAATCGGTGTAATATCCTTAAATACTATCCCTTCTTTAGGAAAATCAACTACATCCCTTATGGTCTCTTTAATCTTGTTTTCTAACATTCTTATAGCGTAATATAAGGTGCAATTTTACGATATAATTCAGTGTCTATCAACCTAAGTTTTTCCAACTCCTCTACGGAAGTGAAGTGACCATGGTTTTCACGATAGTTAACTAAGTACCTTGACAAATTCCAATTGAAATATGGGTGCTTCACCAACTCTTCAATGGTTATTGTATTAACATTAATGTAGCGATATGGTTCAGTGGTTTCAAGCAACAACAGCGATACCAATGATTCGTAGCGTTCTTCATCCATTCCGTAAAGTTCTAATAACTGTACTTTATCAACGTACCCTCCAAGCTCTTCACGGTACTTTACAATCGACTTGGCATAAAAAGGACCTATTCCACTTACTTTTACCAATTCAGCAGAGTCGGCGGTATTGATATTGGCTGTTACTTTAACTCGCTCTTTTTCTCTTTTAGCCGTTTTACTTCTTTTAAAGTTATCGGTTTTATAAGTAGGTGCCTGATCAGGTAAATCTATAAAGTCTGCTACGGATTCATACTTTTCATCAGATATAACATACATTTTCCTAAAATCCTCCTTCTTTCGGAACTGCCCGCCTTTCTCGATGTAATTTAAGATAGATTGAGACTGCTTTTCTGACAAACCAATGGAATGACCCATTTCGACAGAAAAATTATTCGGATCGAAAGGAGCTAGATCCTTAAATGTACTCGACGAAGTATCTTTTTTCGCTGCAGCAGCTACAAGGTCCGCCTTAGTGGCTTGCTTTATAGAATCTCTTAATTGTATTAGTGCAATCTCTGCTTCAAATTGCTCTTTTTGTTGATTAATTTCCTGCTCCGATGGAAGTAAGTACAGGTTAATTTCATCAATGAAGGCAATTACACCCGTAAAGAATAAGATAATGACAGCAAGGGTGAATATGCCGGCTTTTTCTCCTGATGAGAACGTCAGAAAATCTTTAAGTTGTTTGCGCATTAGGTTTTAAAAAACCTAATTTACTGATTTTAAATAAATCTAATTATTTAAACTTCTTAATATCTCCTGATTTGATTCGTTGAAAGTAAGAATTCATATCAGCACGAACCTCTTTAGAAAGGATTAGTAGACCCAGAATATTTGGAAAAGCCATTCCAAGAATCATTAAATCTGAAAAAACTAATACGGCACCTAAACCTACTGAAGATCCAATTGCAACGAACACACAGAAAATGATTTTATATGAATTCTCTACATTTTTGCTTTTGCCAAACAGGTAAGTCCATGCCTTTAACCCGTAATATGACCATGAAATCATGGTAGAAAAAGCAAATAAGAAAATTGCAATTACTAACACCAATGAAAACCATGGAAAAACGGAGCCAAATGCAGCTGAAGTCAACTCAGAACCTTCTAGACCTGAAGTACCATCTGCAAATCCGGTAAACACCAATACTAAAGCTGTCATGGTACACACTAGAACGGTATCTACAAACGGCTCTAAAAGTGCAACAATACCTTCACTTACTGGCTCATTTGTTTTAGAAGCTGAGTGCGCTATAGATGCTGAACCCACTCCTGCCTCATTAGAAAATGCCGCTCGTTGAAACCCTACAATCAATACACCAATTACACCACCTTTAATCGCAGGGGAATTAAATGCTCCTTCATAAATCTCAACGAAAACATCACCTACATTCCCGAAGTTAATTCCAATAATGATTAGGGCAAAAAGAACGTATATACCGGTCATAAATGGTACAATCTTGTCGGTTACTTTAGCAATACTCTTAATCCCACCGATGATAACAATTCCAACTAGAAGTGCCAATACTAGTCCAAACCAAAATCCCATGCCTTCCAATGCAGGAAATTCTCCCGACAGTTGAGCAAAGGCCTGATTCGCTTGGAACATGTTTCCGCCACCAAAAGATCCACCAACACATAATATAGCAAAAAGTGCTGCTAATACCTTACCAAGTTTGCCAAATCCCTTTTTACTCAAACCTTCGCTTAGGTAATACATAGGACCTCCGGAAACATCACCATCTTTGCCCATTATACGATATTTAACTCCAAGTGTACATTCCGTAAATTTACTGGCCATTCCAATTAACCCTGCGATAATCATCCAAAAAGTAGCTCCTGGACCTCCCAAGCTAATTGCTACTGCAACACCCGCGATATTACCTAAGCCTACAGTACCAGAAAGTGCAGTAGTCAAGGCTTGAAAGTGGGAAACTTCTCCATCTTCTTTCTTATTAGGGTCAGTGAATTTACCCTGCACCAATTCGATGGCATGTTTAAACCCTTTGATATTGATAAACTTCATTCGAATCGTAAAGAATAATGCACCAAGCACTAACCAAACGACAATAAATGGAATGCCCTTTTGCTGGACAGTCCCGTTAGGGTGAAGCACAGGCATCGGCTTATCGTATATTACAGATGCCATATTTTCAGCACCTACTTGGATTATATCATTAATATTATTGGCATCAAAAATTACATCGCCCTCTTTTGTATTGTGGCGTAGCATTCCATTAGCATTTGAGAATACCTCAACATCTGTTTGATCATCTTGCGTTACAATAGCAATTAAATCGCCCTTTTTAACATTATCTCCCTCAATCACCTTCCACTCTTTCAGTGATATTTTGGTTACCTCAGGATTTGACCAACCTGGGGCCTTAACATTTTTCAAATCTGCATAAACAACCGGGTCATAAATACCAACTGCTGTAAATGGATCCCAAAAAAGAAAATCACTCATATAACCAACTACAGGTTTTACAAATGAATTAATGTACTCTGGACCTGAATGAGGTGGCACGATACCATTAAGTGTAGTAGACTGACCTTGTGCATCAATAATTGTCACAGAGAACTCCTCCCCTTCAGTCAAACCAGTTGCCAAATCTGAGGTCAATTTCACACTCTCTTTATCCCATTTGTATGTATAAGGGGGTACTCCACCTTGAATAGCAACTCTCGCCTTTCCATCATTTATTTCACTTGAGGGATTATCTACCGTTAAGCTAGCATTCATATCAGATGCTATCGTCGTGGTAGAAATAAACAGAGTAATAAAAAGTAGTATTGAAATTCTCAACATGGATCGATTTTATTTTTATTTATATGGATAACAAATATATCCTTTTTTTTAGGCTTTTAATTGTTGCTCGAGAACTTGGAGCCCTTCTTCAAATGAGTGTGGATCATATCCGAGCTCAGTAATGGCTTTATCTAAAATAAAGCCTGTTTTAGGCGGCCTTTTAGCTGCCTGACTAAGAGTGGAAGAAGCGATTTCGGTTACTTGAGAAGATGGCAAATTAAAATATGCTGCTACGCGCTTCACAATCTCTATTATGCTCATAATATCTTTTCCTGAAAGGTGAAAAACTCCCTGCTTTTCTTTTTCAGCAATCAACAAACAGCCTTCAGCTAAATCTTCTGCTAAAGTCGGAGATCTGAATTGGTCATTTACAATAGTCAGCGGATCGCCTTTTTCTAACGCTTCTTTTGCCCATAATACGATATTAGATCGGCTCATTTCCTCTCCTACTCCATAGACAATTATGGTTCGCACAACGCTCCACTTAATGTCACTTTCCTGCAGCAATCGTTCTGCATCGTACTTTGACTGTCCGTAATAGCTTAAAGGATTGGCTTCATCTTCTTCTTTATAAGGTCCATTTGCACCATTAAAAATAAAATCAGTAGACAAATGTATGAGATGAGCATCAACTCTACGAGCAGCATTGATCAAATACATTACTGCCTCTACGTTAAGTTTTTGGCAAAGCTCTTTCTTGCCTTCACACTCATCTACATTGGTCATTGCAGCAGTGTTAATGATGATATCTGGCTTAAAGCTATCTACAATAGCATCAATTTCTGCCGAATCAGTAATATCCATCGACTGATAGGTATAGCCGCCTGAAGTAGAAATCCGATTATTACCCTTGGAGGTTGCCAACAATTGATAGCTGTTACTTCTTTTTGTGATAATGTTGTGAACGATTTTTTGACCAAGCAGCCCATTGCTACCGGTAAGTAATATCTTTTTCAATTGATTATAATTCTTGTGTGAAAATAATAGTTGTTATAAATCCCATACACTGCTGCGCTTTGGAGCAAAAGCTTTCTTAAACGTTTCCTTATGCTCTAAAACAAATGCCATTGACAGGTAAACAAAGAAGGAAATTCCAACGGAGATAAACGAGAAATAAATGAAAAACAACCGAATTCGGGAAATTTTAATACCCAATTTATTGCCCCACCACTCGCATACGCCAAAGAAGTTTCGCTCGAAAAGACCTTGTATTTTCTGTATCATGAGTTATTTTTTATGAGTTGATTTCCGATGGCACAATTTAAACAATTTTTGAATTTACAAAAATTTGTACTTAACTCAATAAGTGCTTGTGAATTTAATGCAGTATCAGCATGAATTCCATTATCGGTAAAATGGTTTACAATGGTATTTTTTTCAGCAGGCAACTCTTCAAGTAGTTGCAAAGCACGATCACAATATGCTTCTTTATCCATTGCTTTTCCATAGGCGAATAGAAACGGTACGATGGTATTAATTATTATGGTTCGTTTTCCGGACACTCCCAATCGTGTATATTTATTTGGCTTAGAAGGCTTATCAAATAAAAAGTGTTCTTTCCAATAATCAGATGCAGTAGTTTCTAAAAGTTCAATAATCTGCTTGCTATCACTGAGTGACAGCACTTTTGAAAATAGCTGCTTTTGTTGCCAAATTAGTCGCGCAAACTGTGACAAGCGGATGGTTGGAAAATTGGCAGGACGCAGTCGCAAAAACTTCCAGTTACTACTTTCCATTTGAAAAATAGCATGTTTTTTCTTTAGAAAGCGATACTCTTGCTGCAATAACTTCGGATATTCATCTTCAAATTCCTTATTCAAAAAACCAGCTTGTCCAAATAATAATGCCTCAATTTGAAACAACTGGTCGTACTTTGAGTACAGTTGAAAAGGTACATTTAAAGCCAACTGATAGAACGCTTCACTATTAACTTTAAAGCCAAAGTATTTTGCCATCCAAATGTAAAAAACACGTTCCCAGTCTCCATTTGTTTGACTCAGCACTGATTCAATAGCAGTAACTTTATGCTGAAGGCGTTGAATTACTAATCGGTCCATCCAGCTTTTAACTACAAAGTCATCTACAGTCGGTAAGCTACTCTTGCAGGCTAACCAATCAGAATGATTGAGTAGTTGTTGATAATTGGAATAGGCCTGTTCATTGATCAGATCTTTTAGTTCCAGAACAGGAACTATAGAACCATCAGAGAGGGTCACCTCTTTATCGTGATTAAATACAACGTGCAAAATAACGCTGTCATAAGCTTTATCCATTTCATGATGATGGGCGTACCAATCAGATGAATTGATATGGATTTCTACATTACCAGCCCACTGTCGCTCTCCAATTTGTAGTCGAGCATTCGTAAAGTCAGGGCCGGCATCATTATGAGGCATTCCTGCTGATTTCACCACAATCTTATCACCATTTGAAGTGATTAATTCACCCGGTTTAAAGTATTGGTAATGCCAACAATAATGAAGAAAGTCCTCTTTCATGATTGATGTATTATATCCCAAAATCGTCTAAGTACTCACTCATCTCAGCTTGCAAAATGGCCGCTTTTTCACTTGCTATCTGCGCAAAATTAGTGGTATCATCAGCGTAAATTATTCCACGACTTGAGTTTACTAGTAATCCGCAATCGGCATTCATTCCATTTAATGCAACCTCTCTTAGGCTTCCGCCTTGAGCACCTACTCCAGGCACCAACAAAAAGTTATCAGGTGCAATTTTTCGAATTCCTTTTAACATTTCAGGACGAGTGGCACCTACTACGAACATTAAGTTCTCTTTATTTCCCCAAGTATTGGCCTTCTTGATTACCTTTTCATATAACTTTAAGTCACTTGCGGCAGAAGTCATAAACTGAAAGTCCAATGCACCCTCATTAGATGTAAGTGCCAATAGTATCACCCACTTATTCTCATAAGTCAAAAAAGGCAATACAGAATCGCTCCCCATATAAGGCGCAACAGTTATTGAATCAAAATTCATTTGCTCAAAAAAGGCTCTCGCATAAAGCTTTGACGTATTACCAATATCACCTCGCTTGGCATCAGCAATCGTAAAGATATCTTTTGGAATATAATCCAATGTTTTCTCTAGACTGCTCCAACCTTTACTACCTAAACTTTCATAGAAGGCTATGTTTGGTTTATAAGCAACGCAATAATCCTTCGTGGAATCAATGATTGCTTTATTAAACTCAAATATTGGATCGTCTAACGCTTTTAAATGGGCAGGAATTTTTTCAATATCAGCATCTAGGCCAACACACAAAAAACTTCGTTTTTGTTTGATTTGTTTTACTAATTCAGCTCTATTCATAGCTAGTCTATTGATCCTTCTTTCATTTTCTCTGTATTCTCTGCCATCTTTAATGCATCATTTACTTCATCTAGTGCTCCATTTATAATGGCATCCAGATTATACAATGTCAGATTAATTCGATGGTCTGTAACTCTTCCTTGCGGATAATTGTACGTTCTAATTTTAGCAGATCGGTCTCCTGAAGAAACCAATGTCTTCCGTTGCTCAGCGCGTTCTGCATTTTTAACTGCAAGCTCTTTTTCATACAACCTCGAACGCAAAACAGTTAATGCTTTTTCGTAGTTTTTAATTTGGCTTCTACCTTCTTGACACTCTACCACTGTGTTAGTTGGCAAGTGAGTTAATCGTACAGCAGATTCTGTTTTGTTTACGTGCTGACCACCTGCACCGGAAGAACGGAACGTGTCTTTCTTTACGTCCGACATGTTTAGCTTAACATCAACTTCATCCGCCTCTGGCAAAACAGCCACTGTAGCAGCTGATGTATGCACTCTACCTTGCGTCTCCGTTTGAGGTACACGCTGTACACGGTGAACTCCTGACTCATATTTCAAAGTCCCATAAATGTCATCTCCGCTAACGCTAAATGATACTTCCTTAAATCCACCGGACGTTCCTTCATTCATTGAAAGCACTTCGTATTTCCACCCTTTATTTTGAATAAAACGCGTGTACATGTTAAACAGGTCTCCTGCAAAAATAGCCGCTTCATCACCACCGGTACCACCTCGAATCTCAACAATTACATTCTTAGAATCTTCAGGATCTTTTGGAATCAACATGACTTTGATTTCCTCTTCTAATTCATCTCTGCGGGCTACGAATTCATCGTATTCCATCTTTGCCATCTCGCGAAACTCTTCATCTTGCTCTTTCGAAATAATTTCTCGAGATGACTCTATGTTTTCCAATACGTTTTTATACTCATCGTGTGTTTGCACAAAAACCTCTAGATCTTTATACTCTTTATTGAGTTTAACGTAACGATCCATATCTGAGATAATCTCAGGATCCACTATCAGCTGAGCTACTTCTTCCCAACGCTCCTTTATCGATTGTAATTTTTGTAATAAATTACTCATAATCTCCTAATAAATAAATTCTCCAAACTCACTGTTTATTGTCAACTTCTTCCCTTCGAAGGATTCTACTCTACCGACAATTTTAGCATCCACATTAAATGATTTTGAAATCGCAATAATATCAGCTGCGATACTTTCATCCACATAAATTTCCATGCGGTGTCCCATATTAAACACCTTGTACATTTCACTCCAATCTGTTCCTGATTGCTCTTTGATAAGACTGAACAAAGGCGGCACCTCAAATAAATTATCTTTAATTACATGCACATTTTCTACAAAATGAAGCACTTTAGTTTGTGCGCCACCACTGCAGTGGACCATACCGTTTATCTGACCTTTAAAATTTTCCAAGACCTTCTTGATAATAGGAGCATAAGTGCGGGTTGGCGACAACACCAACTTACCTACGTCTATGGAAACACCTTCTATTCGATCTGTTAAACTATAGGAACCTGAATAAATCAATTCATCCGGTATTTGAGCATCGAAAGTCTCAGGGTATTTTTCTTTTATCGAACCACCGAAAACATCATGTCTAGCGCTTGTTAGCCCATTACTTCCCATACCTCCATTATACTCGGTCTCATAAGTTGCTTGCCCAAAAGAGGACAGACCAACAATAACATTTCCGGGCTTTATGTTATGATTAGAAATTACATCCGACTTTTTCATTCGACAAGTAACGGTAGAGTCGACAATAATCGTTCTCACTAAATCACCTACATCAGCAGTTTCACCACCTGTAGAAGTAATTCCAATTCCTTGAGTTCTTAAGTTTTCTAAGACCTCTTCTGTACCATTTATAATGGCAGAAATTACTTCACCCGGAATCAAGTTTTTATTCCTTCCAATGGTTGAAGAAAGTAAAATGTTATCTACAGCGCCAACACAAAGCAGGTCATCGGTATTCATAATTATTGCATCTTGTGCAATTCCTTTCCAAACAGAAATATCACCAGTTTCTTTCCAATAGGCATAGGCTAAGGAGGATTTTGTTCCCGCTCCGTCGGCATGCATTACAATGCAGTGTTCATCACTGCCTGTTAAATGATCTGACACAATTTTACAAAATGCCTGAGGGAACAATCCCTTATCTACATTCTTGATCGCAGTATGCACATCCTCTTTTGATGCTGAAACCCCTCTTTGGGCGTATCGTTCGTTATTACTCATTGCTATAAAATAAAAAAACATCCCCTTCGTAGCATACGAAAGGGACGTTTATCACTATAAATTATATTACGCTACTCTTGACCTTCAGGAGTAGTAGTATCTTCTGTTTCTTCAGGAGTATCTTCACCATTAGGAGCCACTACAGGCTCAGTATTTTTAGGAACATAGTCAGTTCTAAGAACTGTAAATTCTGTTCTTCTGTTTAGTTGGTGGGCAGCTTCTCTTTCTTCCTCTGTCGGCAATTTATTGATTTCAGCATCAGAAATTAGCAATCGTTCTTTACCATACCCTTTTGCCTCCATTCGATCGGCAGCGATACCTCTTGAAATCAAATAAGCAACAGCAGATTCTGCCCTAGCCTGTGATAACTTTTTGTTGTAAGCACCTCCACCTCGACTGTCTGTATGAGAAGATAACTCAATTACAATTGTAGGGTTATCTGCTAAAGTATTATACAAGTAGTTTAATGAATCCTTTGCTTGTTCAGTTAAATCTGAACTATTGAAAGCATACAAAATGTCTGGTAGTTTGATTGCTTTGTCTTTTGCAATTGGTTGCAATTCATATAGGTGAGCAAAACGCTTACTTTCTTCTAATCCAACTGTCGTCTCTTTTCCTTTTGCATTCAAGTAACCAGGTTTACTAACCGCTACAGAATATGAAGTGTTTGGATTGATGTAAGGCTCTCCTGCATTATCAGCAAATTCAAACGTACCCGCGGCGTCTGTTTCAGCTTCAGCAGTTGATCCATCGGTACCAACCAATGTTACTGTAGCAGCAACTAATGGCTCTCCTGTTTCCAAATCTTTTACTAAACCTTGTAAAACAAATAATAATGGTGGCTCAGCAAATGACCAAATATCATCTTCACCTTTTCCTCCTTGACGACTGGTAGTGAAGTAACCTTTGTTATTCATACCATCAAAAATAATCCCAAAATCATTTGCATTTGAATTGATAGGCGCTTTCATATTAGTAGGATTTCCCCACTTATTTTCGCCCATAACTTCAGTTTTAAATATATCTAGCCCTCCCATACCTGGAAGACCGTTGGATGCATAATACAAGGTTCCATTATCATGAATGTAAGGAAACATTTCATCTCCTTCTGTATTAATTTCTGCCCCCAAGTTGATTGGCTCTGACCAACCTTTTGAACGAGAAATTAGTCGAACATACCATAAATCTTTACCTCCAAAACCACCTTCTAAGTCTGCAGCAAAAACCAACGTTTTATCATCAGCTGAAAGTGCAGGGTGTCCAATTGTTGTACTGTCAGTGCCTATAGGAAGTGCCTCTTCTTGCCCAAAGCCATTACCCATTTTCTTAGCTTGATAGATTTTGCATCCAAAGTATCCTTTCTTGTCAACCATGCAACGTGTAAAGTAGATGGTATTTTTACGCTGGTTCATCACCGCAGAACCTTCCTCGCTTTCCGTGTTCACTCCTTCCACTAAAACTGGCTCGCTCCACTTACCCTTTCTGTCTCTCGAAGAAACATATAAATCAGCAAAACTCTGACCAGTAACGGCAGAAACACCTGAGCCAGTAGAGCCTTCTCTCAAAGAGGTGAATATAATTTCTTCATTCTTTTTGTCTGAAAAAGTAGGTGAGAAGTCATACCCCTCAGAGTTAATTAAACTCATCGGCTCGACAATGTACTTAGTTGGTTGATCTGCCCATTTCTGTGCTTCTTCAGCAGACTCAATTCCTTGCTGACCTCTAGGATCTTCAGGCATTTCAGCCATGTATTTTTTAAACTGAACGATAGCCTCATCATACTTACCGTTTAGCTTCTTCATCTCACCTAAATGTAGGTAAGATATCGCATCATTATACCGTGCTAAAATAGCTTTATCGTACCACACTTCTGCTTGCTCAGGTTGATCACTTAAACGATAAGATTCAGCAATTTTAAAAATAATCTCAGCTTTCACGTCGCGGCCTTTCTCTTTGGTATAAGCCTTTTTATACATCTCAATGGCATCAAAGTACTTTTGCTCATTGTAAAGGGCATGGTCTGCTTCTTCTAAAAAGTTTTTTTGTGCGCTTGCATTTAGGGAAAAAATAAAAGCTAGGAAAAAAAGACCTACTAGTGTTTTAAAGTTCATAGAGGTAAATTAAGATTTTAGTATACAGTGGGTGCTAAAATAAACAATTCTTTTTAATGTCACAACGTAGTGCATGAAGATAAGAAAAGCGGTGTAATGGTTTATTACACCGCTTCATACTCACTATTTTGTAAACAAAAGCTCTCTATACTTTGGTAGAGGCCACATTTCGTCGTCGACTAGTAGTTCTATTTTATCGACACTTTTACGAATTACCTCGAAAAATGGCTTCACTTTTGAGCTGTACTCTTTTGCTCTTTCCTCTGGAGAAAGCAAATTATTAATTCGCTTGCGCTCTACCCGCATCAGTTCAGCATTTTCTGTAATTATCTGAATGTGTGTAGAAATCTTCGTAATCATTTCTAACTGGTTTTTAGCTGACTTCTTGAACTCAGTATCACCAAAAATGGCCTTCAATCCTTTCACATTATTAATTAGCACATTTTGATATTTAATGGCTACAGGGATAATATGATTTAACGCCAAATCACCCATTACACGAGATTCGATACGAATCATGGTCGTATAATTATCAAGTGCAATCTCGTGACGAGCTTCTAACTCTCGACCTGTTAGCACTTCCTGACTTTCATACAATGCCTTAATCCGATCCTCTTTTAGCACATCGAGTGCATGCGGTGCAGAAGTAATATTATTTAATCCACGCTTAGCAGCCTCTTTCACCCATTCATCGCCATATCCATTTCCTTCAAAACGTATTTTTTTAGACTCTACAACGTATCTTCTTAATATTTTAAAGATGGCATCATCTTTTTTATCGCCTTTCTTTATCAATTTGTCCACTTCTGCCTTGAAGTCGTTCAGCTGCTTAGCAACAATGGTATTAATTACAGTCATTGCATGAGCACAGTTGGCTGTAGAACCTACCGCTCTAAACTCAAACTTATTCCCCGTAAAAGCAAACGGGGATGTTCGGTTTCTATCTGTATTATCAAGTAACAATTCAGGAATCTTACCGATATTCAACTTTAGCTCTGTCTTTTCATCAGCAGAAAGCGCCTTATTTTCGCTTACCTTATCCTCGATATGGTTCAACACCTTGGTTAGTTGGGAACCAATAAAGACTGATATAATCGCAGGTGGAGCCTCGTTTGCGCCCAAGCGATGCTCATTACCCGGAGTTGCAATAGATGACCTGATCAAATCTGCATACTCGTGAACCGCTTTAATGGTATTGATGAAAAACGTTAGAAAACGTAAGTTTGATTTAGGCGTATTCCCTGGGCTTAATAAGTTTACTCCTGTATTGGTACTTAGAGACCAGTTGTTATGCTTACCAGAGCCATTAACTCCAGCATATGGCTTCTCGTGCAACAGCACTCTAAAGTTATGCTTGCGCGCAACTCGATCCATAATATCCATCAACAACTGATTATGATCAACTGCTAGATTGGCTTCTTCAAATATAGGAGCACATTCAAATTGGTTTGGAGCCACCTCGTTGTGACGTGTTTTTACTGGAATACCCAATCGCATGCACTCCACTTCCAACTCACGCATAAATGCGCTTGCTCGCTCAGGTATTGCACCGAAGTAATGATCTTCTAATTCTTGTCCTTTTGCAGGAGCATGGCCATATACTGTTCTCCCCGTGGTCACTAAATCAGGGCGTGCTAAAAACAATGCACTATCTACCAAAAAGTACTCTTGCTCCCAACCTAGAGTTGCAATTACCTTATTAACATTTTTATCAAAATATTGATTGACTCTGACCGCTGCTTTATCAACAGCATTTAACGCCTTTAGTAAAGGCATTTTGTAGTCTAATGACTCTCCAGTATAAGATATAAATATGGTAGGGATACAAAGCGTCTTTCCAATAATAAATGCTGGAGATGAAGGATCCCAGGCTGTATAACCTCTAGCTTCAAAGGTATTTCGAATACCTCCATTTGGAAGGCTAGAAGCATCAGGCTCTTGTTGTACTAGTTGATTCCCATCAAAACGCTCAACAACATTATTGTCGCTTAATGGCTCAAAGAAAGCATCATGTTTCTCAGCTGTAGTCCCGGTCAATGGTTGAAACCAGTGCGTGTAGTGGGTACAACCCTTTTCCATTGCCCAAGATTTCATAGAAGCTGCAACCAAGTCAGTAATTTTACGCTCAACACGCTTACCTGTTTCGATCGCATTAACTACAGCCTTAAAAACATCTTTTGGCATGTACTGGCTCATCGCATTTTTATCAAATACATGAGAGCCGTAATAATCAGAAACTTTTGCTGATGGATACTCTACTTCTTTAGGCGATCGTGACAATACGGCTTCTAATGCCTTAAATCTAACAGTTGACATACTTTTATAAAATTGAGGTGAATGATGAAACAAAAATAATCACTATATCGACACTTCAATAAAAAAAATGATTTTTTTACTAACAACCCCCTAAAATTTAACACTAAAATAAAAAATAGAGGCCTTATTTATAAGATACCCCCCTAAAAAATTACCTAGAGAACTAAAAAAAGTATGTATAGAGCATAAACGGCGAATAAAAAGACTCCTTTAAATCGGTTTACATTTCGCCCAAAGTACATTAATGGAAAAACAATAAAACTAATCCCAAGAAGAATGTAATTATCCATGCTGATAATTTTTTCGGAGACCTCTATTGGGTGAATAATTGCAGTTATACCAAGAATAGCAAGTAAATTAAAAATATTAGATCCTATCAAATTACCTATAGAAATATCAGCCTCCTTTCGAAAAGCAGCAACACAAGAAGTAATCAACTCAGGCAAACTCGTCCCAAACGCGACTATCGTCAACCCAATAATTCGTTCTGACACTTCAAACTGCCGAGCAATTTCTACTGCACCTTTCAACATTAAGTCAGCACCAAACACCAACCCCAAAGCTCCCAGTACAACTAACCCAGAACTTTTCCAAAGAGGCATTTTTACATCTTTCGGGTCTACTTCTTCTACTGTACCAGGCAGCTTATTTTCCTTTCGGCTTTTATAAATTAACCAAGAAATGAATACAATCAAAATAGAGACAAACACTATTCCTTCAATCGCTGAAAGCTCTCCATCCAAAACAAATGCTACAAACAGGATCGTTGCAAACATCATCATCGGCCAGTCGAGCTTTAAAGTAGCCTTGGAAACTGTAATAGGGAAAATGACTGCCGTAATACCTAAGATCAAGGCAATGTTAGAAATATTGGAACCGACAACAGATCCGATCGTGATATCAGGATGCCCCCCTAGTGCAGCCTTGACACTTACCAACAACTCAGGAGCGGAAGTACCAAAAGAAACAATGGTCATCCCAATTACGAGTGTAGATAGGTTTAGTTTTAAGGCGATAGATACAGCGCCTTTCACCAAAAAATCACCACTAAATACCAATAGTAAAAATCCAACTAATAAGAAAAAGTAAGAAATCATTCGGACTCCTTATTTTTTTGACGTGGCTTGCTATTAATGTCTTTCGTGATATTAATTTCTTCCTTTACTGCAGCAGAACTCTTTCGAATTTCTTCCTGTATATCTGAAGTAGCATTTTTTACTTCTCTAATCCCCTTACCCAGACCTCTTGCTAATTCTGGAATCTTCTTGGAACCAAAAAACATGATAATCACAAGAATGATAACGAATAATTCTGGCGTTCCGATATTAAAGAATAACAATACTGATTGAAACATCTTACTTTCTATTTATTTGTCAAAATTACAAAAAAGCCCCATCCTTCAGAGAAGAATGGGGCGTATATCAAAAAAAGAATTTCTGTTCTTATTTCTTGAGTTTCTTTTCAGCTCTATTTGCTAAATCAACCACTACAGGAGTAGCTACGCAAAGTGAAGAATAAGTACCAACAATTACACCTACAAGAAGTGCAAAAGCGAATCCTCTAATTACTTCACCACCGAAAATAAAAATCATCAACAATACAAAGATTGTACTCAACGAAGTATTGATTGTTCTACTTAGTGTGCTATTAAGTGCCTTGTTAATGGTTTCGTTCATTGGCGATTTCTTATGCAACCCTAGATATTCTCTAATTCTATCAAATACAACTACTGTGTCGTTAATGGAATAACCAACCACAGTAAGAATAGCAGCAATGAATGCTTGATCAATTTCTAGTGAGAAAGGTAAAATGCCATAGAAAATGGAGAATATTGATAATACAATGAGTACATCATGGAAGATAGCCGCAATAGCACCTAAGCCATATTGCCACTTTCTAAATCTAAATACGATGTACAAGAAGATAATAATCAACGAGAATAAAATCGCCCACACAGAAGAAGACTTAATATCATCTGCGATGGTCGGACCTACTTTCTGAGAACTCATAATTTCATATGACAAGCCCATTTGAGCTAACCCTTCCGCTAACTTTGACTCAACGTCTTCATCAGCAGTTGCAGCATCAGAATCAATCATGAAGCTAGTTGTAATTTTAACTTGATCAGCATTACCAAATGTCTTCACCTCAGGAGACAGATTTACACCATCAGCAGTAACAAAAGAATTCTCCAGTGAATTTCTCACATCTGCAGTGCTAACCTCTTGATCAAAACGAACCAAGTAAGTTCTACCACCTGTGAAGTCAATACCGTAAGATAGACCCTTCGTTACAAACGAACCAATACCTAAAGCGATCAAGATTCCTGAAATGATATAAAACTTCTTTCTCCCACTTACGAACTGTATTGATAAGTTTTGGAAAGCTCCTTTTGTCATTGGGGTAGATACGCTAATGTCTTTTTTATTATCCAACCTCCAAGCAAAAATCAAACGAGTGATAAAGATTGCAGAGAAAAGAGAAGTAAAAATACCAATCACTAACGTTTTAGCGAAACCTTCTACAGGGCCAGTTCCAAAGAACCATAAGATAGCACCGGTTAGCAAAGTGGTAACGTTTGCATCCAAAATGGATGAATAAGCATTTTTGTAACCATCTTCAATAGCTAATCTAGCTCCTTTTCCTGCAGCTAACTCTTCTCGAATACGCTCATAAATTAAAACGTTTGCATCTACTGACATACCAATCGTCAATACAATACCTGCAATACCTGGCAAAGTCAATGCGATATTCGTTGATGCCAACACACCAAGCACAAAGAATAAGTTGGCAAGCAATGCGATATCTGAAGCAATTCCGGCCTTACCGTAATAAAATATCATGTAGACCAATACAATTACAAGCGCAATTAAGAATGATGACAAACCTGAAGAAATGGCTTCTTGACCCAATGAAGGACCAACAATCGCCTCTTCCACAATTCTTGCAGGAGCAGGAAGTTTACCTGCTTTCAAAATATTAGCAATCAACTTTGCTTCTTCAATGGTAAAGTCCCCTTCAATAGAAGAAACTCCACCTGAAATTTCTTGATTTACATTTGGGAAAGAATATACATAGTTATCCAACACAATTG
>CBFHZL010000033.1:0-22387 GCA_965660325.1 uncultured Acidiluteibacter sp. | reverse complement strand
TGGGGTGCCAAAGTAATTAGAATATATTTGCAAAAAAATCATTTGAATGAACTTTTTTCCCAACGCTAAAATAAACTTAGGTCTTAATATTACTGAAAAACGCAGTGATGGATTTCATTCTATCGAAAGTGTCTTTGTTCCGATTCCTTGGTCGGATGAGCTAGAAATTATTGAATCCACATCCGGTACTCGCTTTACTGCTTCTGGTATTCCAATTCCAGGGGCAGCGAAAGACAACCTCTGCTTGAAGGCATATTACCTGTTGAAAAGTAAGTATGATCTTCCGGAAGTTACCATCCATTTGAAAAAGAACATACCTATTGGTGCAGGTCTTGGCGGTGGATCTGCCGATGCCGCTTTTGTTTTGAAAGGGCTGAATGCACTCTTTTCATTAAATATTTCGATAAGTGAACTGGAAGACTTTGCCAGATTGTTGGGTAGTGATTGCGCATTTTTTATTCAAAATAAACCTGTTCTAGCGATTGAGAAGGGAGATGTTTTTAAAGAGGTAGACTTAGATTTATCGGAGTATTACATTGTATTGGTTTACCCTAACGAACACGTAAGCACACAAATGGCTTATGCAGGAGTCGTACCTAAAATACCTGATTATAATCTAACAGACCGCTTAAGTATGCCAGTTGACGACTGGAAGGCATTTGTTCATAATGATTTCGAGCCCTCTATATTTGGACAGTTACCATACCTAAAAACAGTAAAGTCAAAACTTTATGAATATGGTGCGTTTTATGCTGCAATGAGCGGAAGTGGGTCCACCATTTATGGTTTGTTTAAATCAATTCCACCAAAGGTGAAATTTGAGAATGCACTTGTTTATGCTTCTAAGCTTACTATTTAGGAGCTTTTGCTAAAAGGTATATCGCCAACAGCCCAAAAGTAATGTTTGGAATCCACACCGCTAGTATTGGATTGAAGTTTCCGTTGGTAGCAAAGGTTTCTGAAACCTGCATAAATAAGATGTAAGTAAAACTTATTGCGAGTCCAAACCCGATGTGAACGCCTATACCTCCTCGCACTTTTCTACTTGCAATGGATACGCCTATAAGCGTTAGTACAAATGTGGCAAAGGGAGAAGCTAATCGACTGTACTTTTCTAATTCGTAGTAAACTGCTTTCGGAGATCCTCTAAATTTCTCACGATTAATTGCTTCATTTAAGGCATAATAATCGAGTGATCCTACTGAATTATCTCTTCTATTGAAATCTGCTGGTGTAATGTTTAAAACAGTGTCTTTAGATTTTCCTTCGATGATTCTTTCAGAGGTACCATCAATATATCGCTCATAATAATTTCTTGCTACCCAGTTGCTCTTTGTACTATCCCATTGAATATAATCGGATAACAATTTGTAGGTTAGTTGGCCATCTTTAATCGTTTCTAAAGAAAACTTATACCCAATATTTGCCCACGTATTATAACTTTCTAAGTAAGCATACGAACTATCATCTAGCTGAATGTGAATATTTTTTTCTTCATTTCTAAATTTATTTCTGATGTATTGCTCTTCGAAATCAAGCCTAGCTTTATTAGCATCTGGTATTAAAAAGTTATTAAGGTAGAATGATAGAAGGGCTAATATGCTTGCTGAAATAAAATAAGGAAGTAGAAACCGTTTAAAACTAACACCACTCGCTAAAATGGAGATAATCTCTGTATTAGAAGCCATCTTAGAGGTAAAAAAGATAACAGAAATAAACACGAACAAGTAGCTAAACAAGTTAGCGAAATAGGGGATGAAGTTGAGGTAATAATCAAAGACAATTGCTCTTAGCGGAGCCTCTCTTTCAATGAAGTCATCTAACTTTTCTGTAATATCAAAAACGACTGCAATTGAGATAATCAATGCAATAGAAAAGAAAAAAGTTCCTAGAAACTTTTTGATAATATATCGGTCTAAAATTCCCATTCTTAAAGTCTTCGCTGTACACGTTCTACCATATCAGTTTTCCATGCAGTAAACGTACCTGCAAGAATTTGTCTCCTAGCTTCTTTTACCAACCAAAGGTAAAACGCCAGGTTATGCAATGTAGCTATTTGGGCTCCAAGAATCTCTTTGGAAACAACTAAGTGCCTTACATATGCCTTGCTGTAAGTTGTGTCCACGTAGCTATCACCGAACTCATCAAGCGCACTGTGATCGTTTTTCCACTTCTCGTTGCGCATATTCATAAAACCGTTTTTGGTGAATAGCATGCCATTACGAGCATTTCTTGTCGGCATTACACAGTCAAACATGTCAATTCCTAAGGCAATGTTTTCTAAAATATTTGCAGGAGTACCGACACCCATAAGGTAACGTGGTTTATCTTCAGGAAGTATTTCAGTTACAATTCCTGTCATCTCATACATTTCCTCTGCAGGCTCTCCTACAGATAGTCCACCAATAGCATTTGCCTCACGGTCAAAAGATGCAATAGTTTCTGCGGACTCTCTTCTTAAATCTTTATATGTACTACCTTGTACGATCGGAAGTAGCGTTTGATTATATCCGTATTTAGGTTCAGTTGAGTCAAATCGATCACAGCAGCGTTTAAGCCATCTATGCGTCATGTGCATTGACCTTTTAGCATATCGGTAATCACAAGGATAGGGTGTACATTCATCAAAAGCCATAATAAAATCAGCACCAATCGTACGTTGAATATCCATTACATTTTCCGGTGTAAAAAATAATTTACTACCGTCAATATGTGATTTAAACTTAACACCTTCCTCGTTTATTTTTCTTCTTTGTGATAAGGAGTATACTTGATAACCTCCGCTATCGGTCAGAATAGGGCCATTCCAATTATTGAACTTATGCAATCCGCCGGCTGATTCAAGTATTTCTAGTCCCGGGCGAAGGAAAAGGTGATAGGTATTACCTAAAATGATTTGAGCTTCTATATCATCTTTCAACTCATGTTGATGAACAGCTTTTACACTAGCGGCTGTACCTACAGGCATAAAAATGGGTGTTTCTATTGTGCCATGATCAGTAGTTATACTGCCGGCTCTAGCTCTTGAGTTTTCATCTGTTTTTTCGAGTGTAAATTTCATCTATCCTATGCGCTGTAAAAAGTTCGCCAAAGATACCAAAAACCCGAGGAAAAGAATTTTACATTTGCAGGCCTATTAGCAAATTAAAAAATGTTCGACGCCACTTATTTTATGTTCTTTAGTATTGTATACGGCTTTTTTGCACTTTCATTTGTCTTGTTCTTACTTTTTATCTTTCTGCCATTAGGGTTTATCAAAAAAGATCTACAATCGGAGCAGGATGAATTGGCTGAAAGAGATGGGGTAAGTGTGATTATTGCCGCCAAGAATGAGTCTAAAAATCTACGGCATCACTTAACTAGTGTTTTAGAGCAAGACTATCCACTGTATGAAGTAATAGTCGCAAGTGATCATAGCACAGACGATACCGCTGAAGTAATTAAGGAGTTTCAAGATCAGTATACTCATCTCCGTTTTTTAGATGTTCAAGATTGGCACAGTTCAGGAAAGAAATCAACCTTAACAAAGGCCATATTTTATGCAAAATATCCCATCTTATTGTTTACTGATGCTGATTGTTCTCCTCAATCCAATCAATGGGTAGCAAAAATGGTAGCGCCCTTTAGTGATCAAATAGAGATTGTATTAGGCTACGGTGCCTACCATAAAAAACCAGGATGGTTGAATGCGCTTATTCGATATGATGCTGCTGAAATAGCTCTTTTGAGTTTTGGTTTTGCAAAGGCTAAACTGGCATACATGGGCGTGGGTAGAAATATGGCATACAAACGCCAATTGTTTATTGAATCCAAAGGATTTATTAATCACCTTCATTTAGCATCTGGTGACGACGACTTGTTTATACAAGAAAATGCTCGTAAAAATAATGTAGCTGTTGTGATGGACGAATCCGCTGAAACTCGTTCTGAACCAAAACAAAAGTTGATTAATTGGTGGAAACAAAAACGAAGACATCAATCTACATCTGCTTATTATCAAACAAAATTTAAGTTGTTGTTGGGATGGTTTACCTTATCCAAGTTCATCGTTTATTTTGCTTGGATTCCTGCTTTATTTGCCCCAAATCCCTTGACGATTATTCTTATTTTTGTGGCAACTCTGTTGATTCATTTTAGTATATTTAATATCGGAATGCGTAGAATCAACGAGCTAAATCTGCCTTTAGGAACTCCAATCTATACCATTATATCACTGTTAAATATGTTATACTTGGGTTTAACTGGGATTCTAATCAAAGACAATAATTGGAAATGAAAACTGAACTTACAGAAAAAGGTAAACGTGATAAGCGACTTATAGAGGCCGCTCTAGCTGGTTCGCAAAGTGCCTATGCTGATTTGTTAGAAGGATATCACGACTCCATTTATTTCTTAGTGCTGAAAATGGTCCATGATAAGCGAGAAGCTGAGGACTTGGTAATGGAAGTTTTTGGAAAAGCTTTTCTGCGTCTTGATCAGTATACATCTAATTATGCATTTAGCACATGGCTTTACCGAATTGCCTCTAATCACTGCATTGATTTTATTCGAAAGAAACGAATGAAAACTCTATCACTAGATCAAGAAGATGATCAGGGAAGCAATCAGTGGTCCATGGAAGTGAAGGCAGAAGGAAAGAATCCTGAACAAGCTTTTATGCATCAGCAAAAGTTAGCTAAAATGCGGAGCGCCGTTAGTAATTTAAAATCGCCATATCGGGAGTTAGTTTCATTGCGTTATTTTGATGAATACAGTTACGAAGAAATTGCTGCAGAGTGCAACTTGCCATTGGGGACTGTGAAAGCTCAGCTGTTTAGAGCAAGAGCACTGCTAAATGATATGCTCGAAGATACCAAAGACACGTTTTAAAAAGATAATTGACCTATGCAAAGTGATATAATTCAGCATTATTTCCCTGATATTACACCAAAACAAATCGATCAGTTTAATCAATTGCAGCAGCTCTACGAAGAATGGAATGCACAGATTAACGTAATTTCTCGTAAAGATTTAGATGAACTATATGTACGACATGTATTGCATGGATTGGGTATAGCGAAGGTGATTCAATTTAAGCCTGCTACAGCGATTCTAGATGTAGGAACGGGCGGAGGTTTTCCCGGGATTCCATTGGCGATTTTATTTCCTGATTGCAGTTTTCATCTGGTCGATGCTATCGGCAAGAAGATAAAAGTGGTAAAGGCAGTTGCAGAATCACTTGGATTAAACAATTTAACTGCTGCTCATCAACGTGCAGAAAAAGTAGAAGGAAAATTTGATTTTATTGTAAGTAGGGCAGTTACACGAACAGCGGGATTCGTTCCATGGGTTAGAAATAAAATAAAAAAAGACGGATTTAATGAATTAACTAATGGTTTTCTATTTTTAAAAGGTGGTGATTTAACAGAAGAATTAAACGAGGTAGCTCTACCTCATCAGCTGTATCACTTAAGCCATCATTTTGATGAAGACTTTTTTGAAACAAAGAAAGTCGTTCATATGACGCTTTCTTAAAAATTGTGAAACGAACATTCAGACCCCATTAGGGTTAAGTACATTTGAAATTCATATAAATTAATTTACAACATGAAAAAGCTATTTACATTATTCTCTGCCGTAATAATTGCAGCAGGTGTTTACGCACAAGATTTACCGCAGCCAAGCCCTAAAGCGATGGTAATGCAAACGTTTGGTTTAACTGACGTAACCATTGAATACTCGAGACCAGGAGTAAAAGACCGTGAAATATTTGGTGATTTAGTACCATTTGACCAATTGTGGAGAACAGGTGCAAATTCTGCAACTAAAATTACGGTTTCAAATGATGTAATGATTGGAGATAAAGAGTTAAAAGCAGGGTCTTACTCTATTTTTACAATGCCTGGAAAAGATTCTTGGAAGGTAATGTTCAACACGAATGCTACTGCTAGTACAGGACAATATGATGCTGCTAACAATGCAGTTGAGATAGAAGTGAAGCCTATGGAAGCGCCTTCTACTGAAAGAATGATGTTTTCATTTAGAAACGTAACGGATAATACAACAGACGTTCACTTAAATTGGGCAACTACTGCCATTAGTTTTACTATTTCTGCTGATGCTTCTGCTCAAGCGGAAAAAAATATTAAAGCAGAGATTGCTAAAATCGAAGGTGCTTATGGTGTTTACAATTCAAGCGCACGTTATTATTACGACAACGACAAAGATTTAGAGCAAGCATTAGCTTGGTCTAAAAAGTCAGTAGACATAGCTGCTAAATTTTGGAATGTATACACGCTATCTTTGATTCAACACAAAATGGGCGATACGAAATCAGCAATAAAAACAGCTGAGCGATCGTTGAAGTTATCTGAAGAAGCAAATTACGGCCCTTATATTAAAATGAACAAAGCGAATATCGCAGCTTGGTCTGCAAAGAAAAAATAATCAGTTTTACTGTAAAAAAAAGGGGAGGGTCAATTGATTCTTCCCTTTTTTTATGCTACAGATTCTAATAATGATAAAAAATGAGCGAGACCTTTTCGCTTTTGTTCATCAAGTGAATAGCTGATTGACTTGGTCAAGTATTGATATTGCTCATCAGGTGATATGATGGAGATTTTTCCAAATGCAATCGCTTCTTTTACATGCTCTAATCCAAATTCTGCTGCTTTATTAAATGCTGAGATGTACTCATCAGGTAATGGTCTGTTGGCCACCCAAGCAGCGAATACAAACGGCAAACCTGTCATGTGATGCCATTCTTCTGATAAATCATACACATAGGGAAATTCTTCGCCTATGTTAAAGGTTCTGTCACCAATTATTACAGCAGCTTGATTTGGTTGAACTTCTTGCTCGTAACCTGCCGCACCTTGTATGAAGGAAGGAGAAATATCCCAATAATGTTTACAGAGTACTTTACATAAATTTACGGAAGTTTTCGACTGGTAATCGAGAACGATCTCAGTAATTTGGTCAATAGGGGTATGGCTGTAAAGGTTAACAGAATGTACTTTGCCTATTGCACCAATGCAAAAATTTGATATAACATGAGGGTTTTTAATTTGAGGGATAATGGCAACAGGTACCAAGCCTAAATCTACCTCACCTTCTTTTAATTTGCGTGCACATTCAGATGGGATGTCTCTATTAATAAGGCTATTTTTTTTAATGTAGTCAGATTGCTCAATGCCGTAAGCAAAAGGGAGAGTATTCAAGTAGGAGACAGCTGAAATCTTTATCATTAATTAATGGGTTAACTCTTTTGGTAGTTGTGATAAATAGGGTGTTTTGTGAATAGCCATTGTGGCAGCAACTGTACTTACTATTGCAAGAAAACCGGCCAGTATCAAGCCTACGAATGGTATTAACAATAACAATACATAAGGTAAACCCAGCGCAAATGAAAGTGTTTTGTTTTTGTTGACAAATTGAACGCTTTCTCCATAATTTACTCCTTTGCTTTCTAAACTATAATCCAAGAAAGAGTATCCATAGAAAAAGCTAGAAACCCCAAAAAGTAAGATTGGTGAGAGCCACCCTAAAATGGGTATAAACCCAATAATCAGTAGCCCAATGGTAATTATCAATTGATAAAAGAAATTTCTAGCTGCCATGGCAACACCTCTTAATATATCGTTTAAGAATTGCGTTAATTTAAATGGAACACTATCGTTTGTAATTTTTTCGGTGGTTTTGGCGGCCACTAATGATAGTATAGGAGACAATAAAAGTAAAACCACATATCCTCCAACGTAGGCGAACGCGATAAAAAAGAAAATTCGCAAAATGACCCATAGCGTCACGGCTAAGATTCCTTGCAGTGCTTCGGAATTATACCACGCTTCAGGGTTTTCAGCTACAAAAGATTTTAAAAATTCAATGGTGACATCTGTTAGGTATGAAACTCCTGAAAAGCCCAATAAAAATAGGGCAATATGCATAACAATTGGCCACAAAAAAAACCGATACATTTTATGTTCGTGGATAAAAGCCATCGCATCGGAGTAGCCTAAAAAACCTGTTTTGAGAGAGGTAATAAATCGCATAAGTTAAAGTTAATAAAAGCTAGACTACTTATAACGATCAGGAGAAGTTGCAATCGTTAAAGTGATAAGCATCTAAACTGGGAATTTAATTATTTCTTTTTTTTGTGATACAGCGTTTAAAAATTAAACTACGAATGCCAATGCTAATTTTATATCATCATAGGTAACCTTTCCTTCTAGTACTTCATAGATTTTTTTTGTGCTCACAGGTTCTCCCTTTGGTTGCATTTTATAGGCAATCTCTACTTTATCGCAAATGGTTTTCTTTGGTTTGTATTGGCTGAAGTTAAAATCTGGGTTTTCTTTTTTAAGTCTAATCAAATGACCTGCAATGGTTCCCGTAGTCATCCCACGTTCATGAGCGATCTCTTTTAGCGTCATTGCTTGGCGCATGTAGTTCATGGTGATGTCATACGTAGATTCTTTTTTCCCTTTCTTTTTCTCCTTGATTTTCTTTTTATTCTTTTCGATATCATCAGGATTAGTAAGCCCTCCGCATTTTTTGATAAATTTAATAGCAGCATTTTCTAATTCTGCATTGGTAAGTTGTATATCGGCTTGAGAGGACAATTCTTGGAACCTTAGATCTGCTTTATAAGCAAGTCTATCTACTTCTAAAGAAAGCTCGTTAAAACCAATTAACTTTAAATTTTCTATTTTTTTTAATCGTGAAAGCCCAACGTAACCTTGCCCTTTTTCAAACGTTTTCGAAAGGTCTAGCTCAGCGGCATCCAATGTCATTCCTTGGCATTTGTGAATCGTTATTGCCCAAGCTAGCCGCAGTGGGATTTGACTAAAACTAGCCAATACACTTCCTTTGTCATCTATTACTCCCCAGCTTTCGTGGTGCGCATAAACGGTTCTTCCATCATACAGTTTCACCGAAGGTATGTTATCTTCATTAAAGCCAATAACCGTTCCCATTGTTCCATTGACATAGCCTTTTTCATTGTTATTTTTTACAAACATCACCTTTGCACCAATCTTAAGGTCAAGCTCTTCATTGGCCAAAACAGAACTTTTTAACGTCATCAATAGCTTGTCATTCCCTTTTGTTTCTGCAGTGTACGATTTTGTTTTACTTTTGAGTCGTGCTAGGTGCTCATTATTAATACTGTCTACATCGTAGTTGTGTGTGTACAACTTGGTTGGTTCAATTTCTTTGTCGAATTGATTGTTTTCAGCTTGTGCTAAAAGTGCTTTACTTTGTTGGCTAATCTGGCAAGCTCTAATCTCATTCAGTATCTGATTTAATTCTCCACCTTCTTGACGGTATTGCTCTGTGAGGTAGGCAATATTAAAGTTTGCTGCTACCCAAGCTTCAGACATAAAGGCAAATTTATCACTACTTCTTTCGCCAGGCTTCCCGATAGGAGGTAGCTGAAAAAAATCACCACAGAGCACGACTTGAATTCCTCCAAAAGGACGGTCGTTGTCTCTAAAGTATTGCAAAACAGTGTTAACTAGGTTTAGTTGAACTTTATGCAGCATAGAGATTTCATCAATAATCAGCACATTGGTTTTTTCCAAATGGTCGCGCAGGTATTTTTTATCACGCATGCTTGATAATTGCTTGCTAGTTAGGTGTTCTTTTACGCCGATTCCTGCCCATGAATGAATCGTCATGCCATTCATATGCGTAGCTGCAATGCCGGTAGAAGCAGTAGTCGCTACGGCCACTTTTCTTTCTTTTAAATAGTTGATGTATTGGTTCAAAATATATGTCTTCCCTGTTCCGGCAGAACCTGTTAGAAATACATTTTTTCCCGACTTAAGCAATGCTAATGCTTTTTCTTGCTGCATAATAGTTGATTAGACCTCTAAAGTAGTGAAAAACTAACCGCTTAGAAAGTAGATTAAGCTTCTTTTAGAAAAGTAATTAATGATTGCATGGGTTTAATTTCACTCTTAAGGCTGCACGTCCAAAATTCGCGTTGACCATACTTCCATGTTTGTCTTTTAGTTGGTTTCTGTTCGATTTGCTGAATCAGTGTAGGCTTGTCAATCCATCCAATTAGATAGGCGTCGGTTAAATACCGATAACATGCAAGTTGATCATAAATTTCTTCCAAAGTAGTTTTTTTAGTGATTTCAGCTTGTTGCTCCAACCAAAGGTCTTTTGCTGCTCTTCGTTGATTATACATTAATTGAATATGGATGTCGCTTTTTAGTGCTGCTATTGGCTGGTTGCCTCGCTTAATGAGTTTTAAATCTCGTTGACAGATGGCTTCCTCTATCGTTCGATCTTGATCTGGAACTAATGATGTTTTTAGCTCAATTTCATACATCTGCTTATTTCCTTGGTATAGAAAGTCAACGTCCATGCTGCTTTTTCTGTCGAAATGGTTGGTTAATGAGAAATCAATACCGTTTTGATTAAACCATTCTTTTAGAGCAATTTCCCCAACGTATCCCCTTACTTTACTATCAAAAGCAACGTTTATAGCTCGGTTTCTCAAATTGTCAATAAACAATTGCTGTTTCGATAATTCAATGGCTTTCAGTATTTGTGCTTCCGACACAGCTATTTGTACCGGAGAAATCATCTCTTGAAACTTGCTTTATAATAGTGGAGCGTGTTGTCAGACAAACCTTCTACCAGTTTGCCATTTTTATTGGTATATCCTAAAATCACTTTTTTACTTCGCGCAAAGGTAACTTCTTCACAAATGTGATTTTCATTGTTGGTAATCAGTGTGCATGTTCGAGAACCACCATCTTCTTGATTCTTTAACATAGTCGCATGAAGCGTAGTACCACTTCCTGCAAAGAAGTCGAGTACTTTCAATGATTTATGATGATTAAACAGACCCAAAAGAAAACGGATTAAGGCAGTTGGTTTGGGGTAAGTGAAAATATCTTGATTGAGTATATTCTTTAATTCCGTGCTTCCTGCAGAATTTGAAAACTCAATTAGCGCTCGATGAGGTATTAATCGCTGCCGTTTTTCGTTTTTATTATCGACAAATTGATACTGCTTAATGTACACTTTCCAATGGTCTTTTTTCTGCTTGAAAACAATGTAGTCATTTTCGAGACCCCATTTCAATTTGTCCTTTCCCCAACGCCAAGTATTTGGTTTTCCAAAAGCACCACCAGGCCACATTTTCGTGCCGTCTGGAGCCGTTATAGCATAGTCCAAACTTTTACTGTAGCTTCCTTTATAATCTAGGTCCCGCAAGTAGTATTTGCCTCTGTGCTTGACATGTTTATCCTTTAATTTATATTTTGGGTCTTCTGCTGCACCTGCATCTGCTTTACTAAATTTTAATTGATTGATATCTTTCGCATAGCAGAGTAGATAGTCGTATTCTACAGCAATTTGTTTGCTATCATGCCCAGAGCCAGCTTTATTTTTCCTAATGAGGTTGGCTACAAAGTTTTGTCCGCCAAATAATTCATCACAGAGCAATTTTAGTCTGGCATGTTCTGCATCATCAATAGAGATAAAAATTGCACCATGTTCATTCAATAAATCTTTGGCCATTCGCAGGCGTTTAGCCATGAATGATATCCATTTCGAATGGCGGTAATCATCTTCTAAATCAACATAATGATCGTTGTATTTGAAATCTTTATTACCTGTATTGTATGGAGGGTCGATGTAAATAACATCGAACTGTTCTTTATCAGCAGCAAGGCAAGCTAGGCCATGTAAATTATCAGCCTCAATTAACCGATGTGTTAAGCCGGTTTTTCCAACTTGTTTACTTTTTACTTCCTTTAAATCAGGGAGTTTAGATTTAAGCTGTTTTTCAATAGACTCAGGTTTTTCTTCAAAAACGAGTCCACTTCTTGAACCAATACTAAGTTTGGCAATCAGGTGTTCTTTTTCTTTCTCAGAGAATTCAGTGGAGGCTTTTATTTTATCAATTAGCAGCTCTTTCATCTAAGCGAAGATAATAAAACCGTGATATAAATACAGCGCAGCTTAGCTTGCTACTTTTGATCTTCGATCTAACTCTTCTTGAATCAATCGGAGCTCACGACCTGTTTGCCCTGCTATTGAGGTGTTTTCTTCAGCTCTGCGTATGAGGTAAGGCATCACTTCTGCCACAGGTCCATAAGGAACATATTTTGCGACATTAAAATCTTTCTTTGATAAGTTAAAGCTAATATGGTCACTCATCCCCAATAGTTGAGAAAAGAAAATTCGCTTATCGTCACGGTTTAGGCCTTTTTCATCCACCACTTCTGTCAATAGCTGCGAGCTAGCCTCATTGTGTGTGCCTGCGCATATAGCTATTCTATTTAGATGCTCAACACAAAAGTTAATTGCCAAGTTGTAATCAGAATCAGTTGCTTCTTTTGTTGGCTGAATTGGATCAGTATACCCTTTGCGTGATGCTCTTTCGCGTTCTTTTTCCATGTAAGCTCCACGAACTACCTTCATTCCAATGTAGAATTCTTCTTCAACTGCCTGCTTATAAAGTTGATGTAAATATTCTAACCGGTCGTGGCGGTACATCTGAGCAGTATTGTATACCAAAGCACTTTCTCTATTGTATCGGTGCATCATGATGAGTGCGATTTCATCTATTGCATCTTGAATCCAGCTTTCTTCTGCATCTATCATCACTGGTATAGAAGCATTAAAGGCATTTTGACAAATAATGTCTATTCTATTACGACCTTTCTGGTAGGCTAAGGCTTCCTCCTCAGACAGCTCTTCAGCAGCGCTTACCTTTTTTAATACGTTAAAAGGCATAAGGGCAGTCATTTTGAAAACACAAAACGGAACGTTCAAATCTAGTTTAGCGCGTTCTATAGATGCTACAGCTTTTCCCATAGAGAGGTCGAAATCTTCGTCTGACTGTTTTCCTTCCGCTGAATAGTCGAGAATGGTTTTTACATTTTGATCTCCTAATTGAAGAATTCGTTGTTCGCAATCTTCTATGCTTTCTCCTCCACAAAACTGCTCAAAAACTGTTGCCTTAACGATGCTTTTTACGGGCAGTTTAATGGCTAAGGCAATTTTTAAAAGCACAGCACCTAGGCTAGTTAACCAGCCAATTCCCATAAACTTAAACAGCCAGTATGCTTTCCTTAGCTGGGTATTACTCTTGTGCTCAAAAGCTATTTTAGTATTGTTAAATGTTACCATAACTCCAGTTCTCTATTGCCGCAAATGTAGTCAAAACACTAGCACAGTTAATTCTTTTTTGTTAATCAAAATTAGACCGTATTTTCCGCCTACTTGATGAACAAATTAAAGCCTGTTTGGTTAATTTTGATGTAAAATATTTTTCATGATTCATCTTATATCACCTGCCAAATCGCTAGACTTTGAAACACCTGCTAAAACATCGATCTCTTCAGATTATGTTTTCAAACAGGAGTCAACGCAAATAATGAAAGAATTAAAGAAAGCATCACGAGAAAAATTGATGGATCTAATGTCAATTAGCGAAAATCTGGCTGATCTAAATTTCAAAAGGAATCAAAACTGGGATATCAGTCTTATGGATAAATCAACAGCTAAACAAGCTGTGTTGGCCTTCACCGGTGATGTATATACCGGCATGAATCCAACAACTTTTTCCGATACGGATTTTGAGTATGCTCAACAGCATTTACTAATTTTATCAGGTCTATATGGACTCTTAAGGCCAATGGATATGATTTTACCTTATCGTTTAGAAATGGGAACTTCTTTTTCGGTGAACAATTCGAAGAATTTGTATGGTTATTGGGGAGCTAAAATTGCCAATGAAATTAATGAATCCCTCAAGGGCCATCACGAAAAAGTGATCATCAATCTAGCTTCTAACGAATATTTTAAAGCAGTTGACAAAAAAGCTCTTGATGCCACTATTATTACCCCTGAGTTTAAAGACGAAAAAAATGGTAAGCTTAAGATTATCTCCTTCTACGCAAAAAAAGCAAGAGGTATGATGAGCAATTACATCATAAAGAATAGAATAGCAAATGTAGAAGACTTAAAAGGGTTTGACTACGAAGGCTATCATTACAGTTCGGACTTATCTACTAAAACTAAACTGGTATTTACACGAGCTGAAAATTGGAACTAAACATGGAAGAAGAAAGAAGAAAACATAATCCCATCGATAAAGATAAGATTACAGAGAACCCAAGCACGCTGCCTTATGCGCACAATGTGAGTTCTGCTGTTATTTTTCCGGATGACAAGGAGCGTATTAAGTCTACAGCTATGACGGCTATGGCTGAGCAGACCAATACGCAAATGAAGCAAATCTATGATCAGATGGAGCTGTTGATTAGCCAAGCGAATAAGTTGAAATCTAGAGTGGAGATTTCGGAGCAGATCTACAAATCAGAGATGGGCTTCAAGCCATTAGTAGGTCACACTTATTTCTTCTACAAAAGAGAAAATGGTCGTGATTTATTATCCATGATTGCACCGGATCAGTGGGGAAGAATGGGAGGCTACAAAACATTCGTAGCAAAAGCTAAATTGTTAGCCGATCACACATGGGAAATTATTGACTAATGAGGTTTAAATACATATTGGTTTTGAGTCTGGTTGTATTGATTACTTCATGCACTTCCTCACCTGAAAAATCAGCGGTTGCTAACGATACTCAAGTATACATTGAGGGAGAGGCACAAGGGACAACTTATCATATCAAGTATTTGGATAGTACAAATACAAACTACAAAGCATCAATTGATTCCATATTAAAGGTAATTGATCAGTCGGTCAGTACATACTTACCTACTTCATTGATTAGTGAATTGAATACATCAAAAGATACGGTGGTGTTAGATCCAATATTTAAAGCGGTGTATTTAAAATCTATGGAGGTTTCTGCGAGCACTTCAAATGCTTTTGACGTAACGCTTGCTCCTGTCATTAATGCATATGGTTGGGGATTTAAAAATAAAGCAACCATTACTCCATCGCTAATTGATAGTTTACTTGCGCTTTCAGGTAAAGATAAATTTAAATTTATTGGCGATACCTTAATAAAAACAACAAAAGGAGCGATGCTGGATTTTAATGCGATTGCTCAAGGATATTCTACAGATTTGATTGCAGCTTTTTTAGATCAGATGCAACTGGACAATTACATGGTTGAACTTGGAGGGGAAGTGATCACGAAAGGAACCAATTCGGAAGGTGAGTTTTGGCGTTTGGGAGTAGACAAGCCGGAAGAAAATGCAAAACAAAGAAAGCTTACAGCAATTCTGAGTTTAGAAGACGAAGCATTGGCAACATCAGGAAATTACCGTAAATTCTATGAAGAAAATGGTACTAAATACTCCCACACCATAGATCCTAAGACGGGCTATCCTGTTAAGCATTCTTTACTGAGTGCATCAGTAGTTGCATCTACCGGTATGGAGGCTGATGCTTATGCAACTGCTTTTATGGTAGTCGGGTTAGAGAAGTCAAAGGAGATTTTGTCTAACAACGCAGGTCTAGAGGCTTTGCTAATATATGCTGATTCTTCAGGAAACTATAAGACATACCTGACGAAAGGGTTAGAGAAAAAGATTACAATGGTCAACGATTAGTCGTCGGCAGCTTTGCACTTTTCTTCAGGTCTCGCACCGCAAACTCCGCAAGATGCACCTTCTTCTTGCAACATCGGGTTGTTACTAGCACATGTACCTGCAAATTTGCCATTTTTTTTGAATAGCAGTTTTACTGCAATGCCTGCAAATCCTAATGCTAGCATAAATAAGGCAATCAAAAAAACTTTCATATTCGACTTCTTTTTGTGAAGTGCAAATTTACGAAATATCCGCTGAGACTGCAGGAATTATCGAATTTTAACGTCTGATAAGATTTCCTGATCCGCTTTTGGTCACATCAACAGAGACTGGCGAACCGAATTCGAAAATATTACCATTCCCTTCGATAAAGGCATCAAGGTTTAAAGAGGTGTTAATATAAGCATCTCCTTGATTTTTGTTTATAATATAAGTATCCACCGCTGCCAAGTTCTCTGCCTTGATCAATCCATTGCCTGAGAGAAATAAGTAAGAGTAGTTGCTATTTCCTTCTACATAGATGGTTGTTGGCCCTGTGTGAGATTTTAGATAGCTTTCTTTGCAGTCGATATTTAAGTAAATATCTCCACTTGCTTCCCAACAGTCTAGATTCAATTGATCCACCTTTAGTTGGTTTTTGCTTCGGATAGTTCCGGACCCTCTGTAGGTGATCGTATTCCACAAGCTACCTCTAATTGTAACAGTAATTTTCTTTTTAAAGCTTCTAACCCAATTGCACCTATTTGTATTGTAAATCTTTAATTCATCATTTTTGACTTCAGTAATAATGTTGTCGATAATTCCACTTCCAGCTTCCACTTGCACAGCAGATTCTGTGGTATCCCAAATTAAATTCAGGTCAATTCTATCATCAAGCTCAATTTTAGTAAATGCAGGGACATTCCTAAACTGAACCTTTTTATTGCCGGTAGAATTAAAACAATCTCCTAAGTGTTCTTTTTCGCAAGCGACTAAACTTAAAAATAATATTACAGTTGTAAGATACCTTATCATAATGTATAACCTATTCCAAACTCCATGTATTCAGCAACGGTTAAGTGAGTTTTTAGCAATAATATTCCACTTAATTTTTCAGTAAACTGGTAAACGCTACCAATTCGTTGATAGAGTATGCCCTCTTCTTTGTATTCTGAATGGATATAACCGCCAACTTGCGTGTACAATCCAAATTTGTCAATCATTAATGTGTGTGATATCCCTAATCCAATTTGGGTAATCCCTAACTTACCATTGATTTCTTTGTTCAGGTCTTCAAGTTCTTTGCGCAAGGCAGGATTGTGAAACAGGTTAACTTCTCCACCCCATTTACTTTTCTCAGATGTTCGTTTCTGTGCTAAAAAAGAAAATGAGCCGGCGTAAAATTTTCTATCCACAACGGCATGTGTTTCATTAATCCCCATGGTACTTCTAAGGGTGTATTTCCATTTTTGCTTTTCTTTCTTAAAACTAGTTATTTTTAAGTCTTCGACTTTTTCAGACACCCCATAATGATAGGACAGTCCTAGGCCAATCGTCGGTATATTTATTCCTAGGTTAGGTTTTGCGTATGAGCTATTGCTAAAATGCGTGAAAGTAAGGCTAGTGTGCAACTTTAGAGGATCACTGATATGGAAAGCAGCATCAAGCATAAATGAAAAAGTGGCATTTAAGTGCGTCCCAATCGCTACATTTTTAAAGTTGTCAATTCGCTCAAATGGTTTGCTGACATATCCAACTCCTGCTCCCAAACGAAAATCAAGGTCTGCTACATTGCCTCTTTTTATTGGAAATGCGATGTAAGGGTGTAGCGTATATATTTGGCCAAAATATTCATTAATGTTAGCCGTATAAAATGCTACTCCCCATTTGGGTAATTTGTAAGCGTTGTGCCATTCTTTTGTGCCATCGGTTTGCTTTTCAACGTACAGCTCGAAGGCAGGGAAGTGTTGCCCTGTGATGTACTCCATTGTTTCAGAGTGGTTCAGTATGTAACCGTATTGTCCTCTAAGGCCTAACGAATATTTGCTTTTATCACTTAAATTCTGACCCCACGCGAATGAGAAAGCCAATGTGAGGAAGAAAGCGAGAGCTAATTTCATGGGTGTAATTGAAGATTCAAAAGTATAAAAAATGGCGGTTAAATTCTTTATGTAATTTCAGCTGTGTATTTTTGTAGAAAAGATAGCAATGGATAAGCGATTAAAAGCATTTGAGCGATTATTAAACATTATGGACGATTTACGAGAAAAATGTCCATGGGATAAAAAGCAAACCATGCAAACGCTGAGACATTTAACGGTGGAAGAAACCTATGAGCTAGTCGATGCTATCCACAATGAAGATTATCCGGAAGTTAAAAAGGAGCTTGGAGACTTATTTCTCCACTTGGTTTTTTACTCCAAAATAGGCTCAGAGAGTCATGGTTGGGACGTATCGGACGTTTTGAATGGAATTTGCGAAAAGTTGATAAATCGGCACCCTCACATTTATGGAGATACGAAAGTAAAAGATGAAAAAGAAGTACTCGAAAATTGGGAAAAGCTAAAGTTAAAAGAAGGGAATAAGTCAGTTTTGGGAGGAGTGCCAAGCTCTCTACCTGCTTTAATAAAAGCAATTCGAATTCAAGATAAAGCAAGGGGAGTTGGGTTTGATTGGGAGAAGAAAGAGCAAGTGTATCATAAAGTAGAGGAAGAGCTAACAGAATTAGCAGCTGAGGTAAATTCCGACGCTTCAAAAGATAGGGTAGAAGCAGAGTTAGGAGACGTTTTATTTTCAATGATTAACTATGCGCGCTTCTTAGGCGTTAATCCAGAAGATGCCTTAGAGCGAACAAACAAAAAGTTTATAAAACGGTTTCAGTTTTTAGAGGAAGCATCTGCACGAGATGGAAAAAAAATGGGCGAGATGTCTCTTTCCGAAATGGACGAATATTGGAATAAAGCAAAAACGATTTAATTTTAAAATAAAAAAGTATAGCAATGGCAGTAGAAAAGATAACTGATGAACTTTGGGATGCGAATGTATCTGGCAATGAAAAAGTGATTATAAAGTATTACGCAGACTGGTGTGGTTCGTGTAAATTGTTCGCTCCTAAATATAAGCGACTATCAAATGACGAACGATTTGAAGGTGTTTCATTTTTAGAAGTGAACGCAGAGGAAAATGAAGTGGCACGCGCTGCTGCAGGAGTAGATAATTTACCATTTTTTGCTGTCTTTAAAAATGGGAAATTGGTAGAAGGAACTGCTACTAGTAAGGAAGAAAAAGTCGTTGAATTAATTGAAAAGCTATAAGTATGAAAGTGCCCGCAATAAAGAAGTTGGTGGAGAATGCATCTGAAGAAGAGTTGGTAAAAGCAGAACAAGCCATATTGGAAGAGCAGCAACCACCTATTGAGGTAGAAGGAGAAGATGAAGGGGAGCAATTGACTCACGTAATGGCTGCCATTTGGATCAAAAAAGAAATGGAGAAGGAAGGTATTTCTTTTCCAAAAGCCTTGAGGGCTTACACTCAGAAGGTAAGAGTTTCTATTGGAGGGTAAATTCTTATTTCGAAAAAATGAAATCAAGCCGAACTCTCCGTTCGGCTTTTTTTTATGCTGCTAGGGGACTTTCCTGACTTGAATTACGTCTAACAATAAGTTAACCAATCCACATAAGTTATGACTTACTTAAGGCTTCAACTCTTTGCGCTTTTTTTCTTGTGTGCAATTGCAGTTTTTGGTCAAGCTTGGTGTATCCGTAATTTATACCCAGGTGATGGTCTTCGGAGTGGAAATGCATTTACTATTGGTACAAAAGGCTATCAATGTTTTGGAACTAATGGGTTGTTTAACTCTAAACAGCTTTATGAATATCAATACGCTACCGATAGTTGGCTTAGAAAAACAGACTGCCCGGGCCCAGGAAGAAGGTCGGGTATTTCATTTGTTATCGGAAATATAGCTTATACAGGTATTGGGTGGGAGGGAAGCAATGCCTTTCGCGACTTTTACAGTTATGATCAAACTACTGATACCTGGGCACTTCTTGACTCTTTCCCCTCGCAATATGCTGTTGGAGCGATGGCAACATCGTTAAATGGTAAAGGGTATTTAGTTGGGGGAGCAACCAATTTAAATGTTGCTTCAAGTCAATTTTATGAGTATAATCCCTCGTCAGATCAGTGGATACTGCTTTCCGATTCTACGCCATTAGGCAATAGAATGGAAGGAGTGATGGAGGATATTAATGGAGAGATTTATATTGGATTGGGGACTGATTATACTACTTCTTTCAATG
The DNA here is from genome assembly GCA_965660325.1 of uncultured Acidiluteibacter sp. Classification (GTDB taxonomy): domain Bacteria; phylum Bacteroidota; class Bacteroidia; order Flavobacteriales_E; family Vicingaceae; genus Acidiluteibacter. The sequence continues at coordinate 2,598 of CBFHZL010000033.1, read as the reverse complement.
ATTTATGGAAATATACTCCTTTAGGAAACACATGGAATCGGATGGCTGATTTTCCCGGAGATGCTAGGCTTAATCCCATCAGTTTTGCAGTTGATGGGAAATTAGTAGTTGGTGGAGGCTACACCTTTGGCCAAAGTAATCAGTTTAATGATTACTTTATATATGATCCTGTAACTAATAGTTGGTCGAGCGTTAACACATATCCAGGAGGAAGAAGATCGAGAGCTGATGCATTTGTGATCGGAGACTCTGCTTATGTTGTTGGCGGATGGATAGGAAATAATTCAGATGATGTCTGGCGATATGCTCCTTTTGATTCAAGAAAACAAATTATAGACCTGTGCGATGGAGAGGAAATTGTTCTTGGGACCAGGGTTAGAAATGGCCGATATTTATGGCAAGATAGCTCTAGGTTTGCTACTTATAGAGTAACTTCTCCTGGTATATATTGGGTGAACTTTACATCTAATAATTGCACAGTAAGGGATTCGTTTGTGGTAAATTATTACCCTAATCCCGTGGTTGATCTGGGGAATGATACAAGTTTTTGTGGTTTACAAAGCGTTTCGCTATCAGCTTTTTATCCAAACTCCACCTATCTCTGGCAGGATTCAAGTACAGCCCCCAATTTTACCATTAATAAAACGGGGATATATTCAGTAAGTGTTACATTAGATCAGTGCACAGTTTCTGATACAATAAATGTAACGTATTATGAGCCACCTGCCGTAAATCTCGGCCACGATAGAAATGTTTGTTTTGGTGAGACAGTCACCTTGGATGCTTTTGATAACGGCGCCAGCTATAGATGGCAAGATGGGAGCACTAGCGCTACCTACACTGTCAATTCTCCAGGTTTGTATCACGTCACTTTAGAACGAAATAATTGTATCACAAGGGATTCAGTATTCATATCTTACATTGAGCGTTCATCATTTTCTTTAGGCACTGACACTACTTTGTGCGAAAATGATTCAATCACCTACACCTTGAATATAGGTGGAGCGACCTATGTATGGTCTACCGGCAATACGACTAATCAGCTAACAGTCAATAAGCCCGGCTTGTATTGGGTGGAGGTTTCTCAGAATGGCTGTAAAAGCCGAGATTCGGTAAAAGTCGATTATGATCTACTTCCCTTAGTTTCTTTTGGAGAGGATGAAGAAGTATGTTTTGGCGAATCCTTTTTTCTGGATGCACTCGATCCCAATGCTACAGCATATGAATGGCAAGATGGATCAACTCAAAGCAGGTTTTATATTTTTGAATCAGGAACATATTATGCGACAGCCAGCAACTATTGTGGGGTAAGTTCGGATACGATAACTATAACTGTAGAGGAGTGTGATTGTAACTTTTTCCTACCTAATGCTTTTACTCCAAATGGAGATGGAGTAAATGATCGTTTTGGACCAACTTACAGTTGTGATATTGTCTATTTCGAATTACAAATTTTTAATCGATGGGGAGAGCTTATCTACCAAACAACGGACATCAATGCTCCTTGGGAAGCTAGAAGCAACAATGAATCGCTACCGCTTGGTGCTTATATCTATAAAATTCGTTATCAAGAAAGTGGTAGTATTAGGTTTGAGAATCTACAGGGAACGGTTTTAATATTAAAATAAAGAGGTCTTTATCATTTGATAAAGACCTCAATTTATTTGTTAAAACCTTAGGTTGGCTTAGTTTTTTGATAAGTAAGAAGCAACACCATCATGTGTAGCATTCATACCCTCTTTTCCTTTCGACCAGTTGGCAGGACATACTTCACCTTTTTCTTCGAAAAATTGTAAAGCATCAATCATTCTAAGTGCTTCATCTACGTTTCTTCCTAGTGGAAGGTCGTTTACTAATTGGTGCTTCACGATACCTTCTTTGTCTATTAAGAATAACCCTCTGTAAGCGACCATTTCGCCGTGAGCGATCATTTCACCTTCATCATTGTAATCCCATTCACCTGCTAATACGTCAAAATTTGCCGATATAGTTTTATTGGTATCTGCGATAATTGGATAGGTAATTCCTTCAATACCACCATGATCTTTACCTAATTGTAACCATCCCCAGTGAGATTGCTCAGTGTCGGTAGAACAAGCGACAACTACTGTATTTCTGTCTTCAAATTCTTTTAATTTAGATTGAAATGCATGTAATTCCGTAGGACAAACGAAAGTGAAGTCTTTTGGGTAAAAGAAAAGAACCACGTGCTTCTTTCCAATATACTGATCTAATGAAAAGTTTTCTACGATTTCTTCTCCATTAATTACTGCACTTGCAGAGATATGAGGGGCTTTTTTGCCAACTAATACTGCCATAATATATTTGTGTTTTTGTTTGATTTTTAATTGAAACAAAGTTAGTCAATGAGGGTTCGTTTCAAAAGTGAAAAATCTTAAAAAATGAAAAGAAAAGTATCTAGTAAGTGGTGATGATGGCCAATGCTGCTCCCACTAGAATACTAACAAGTTTCATTTTGCTAAACTTATGGTTTTCACTTGTCTCTAATAAAATTGTGGTTGCAATGTGTAATAGAATACCTGAAGCAAGTGCTAGTAGGTATGGAAATAAGTTGGCAAAGTTGGTATTGTGGTCAAG
>CBFHZL010000032.1:10265-23111 GCA_965660325.1 uncultured Acidiluteibacter sp. | reverse complement strand
ATCAGCATGAGTAAAATAAAATACATCCTGTTAATTTGTTGCCTAATTCCATTTATTGGGATTGCACAGAGCGACTATGCTTTAAAAAGAAACGGCGACGAACTATTTAAACAAAACAAGTTTGAAGAAGCGGAAAAACAATACCGAAAGGCATTAGAAGAAAACCCCAATACTAGTGATGCTACCTATAATCTAGGCGATGCGCTATATAGAGCGGGCAAATTCGAGGAATCCGCTACCTATTTTGATCGAGCAGCACAAGCAGCGACTGATAAAAATGATAAAGCTAGAGCCTATCATAACCTTGGTAACGCATTCATGAAAACTGAAAAGTATAAAGAGAGTGTAGAGGCTTATAAACGAGCCTTAATTAATCAACCAAAAGACGAAGAAACGAGGCATAACTACGCTTATGCAAAACAGCGACTGCAAGAGCAAGAGCAACAACAGCAAGAGCAAGAAAATAAAGACGAAGAGAACAAAGACGAGGAAAATAAAGAAGAAGAAAACAAAGAGAATCAACAAGACCAACAAGAGCAGGAAGAGAAAGAAGAAGAACAGGAACAGCAGGAACAGGAACAACAGGAACAACAAGAGCAACAAGAGCAAGAACAAAAACCTAAGCCAAACGAATTATCAAAAGAGGATGCTGAGCGAATGCTAGAGAACCTGAATAATCGGGAACAGCAAGTTCAGGAAGAATTACAAAAAAAGAAGAAAAAAGCAGTAAAAATAACCATCGAGAAAGATTGGTAGCATTATGGCAAAGCACATCATTTACTTATTCATCTTTAGTTTTGGGATCCTAACATCTAGTTTTGGAAGTTCCATCTCTTTTAAGGCAACAGCGAGCAAGACAGAAATTTCTGTCGGTGAGCGTATTCAAGTAACATTTACTACGAATACATCTTTGCAAAAATTTGAAAAACCTAGTTTCGAAGGGTTTCAGCTTGTACAAGGACCAATGCAATCTTATCGCCAACAAAACGTCAATGGGCGCATAAGCACGGTAGTAACCCTTACTTATGTTATCCAGTCGATTCAGGAAGGAACATTTGAAATTGGGCCTGCTACAGGATATGCAGGAAGTGAAGTGTTTACCACTGAACCCATCACTATAAAAGTCATACAAAAAAGTGCGGAGCAAGAACGTAAAGAACGAGAAGAAGCCCAATTAAAGGCCGCAAATCAAATGGCTGAAGACCTTTTTATAGCAGCCAGAGTGGATAAAAAGAATGTATCAGTGGGTGAAAAAATGAGTGTCACCTATGTGCTATACACCCGATACAACTTAGCCAATTTGTCCGTTAACAAAGTACCGGACTTAAACGGATTCTGGAGCAAAGACATTAAATCTTTACATGATAACAATTTGCAACAACAAAGAACAACCTACAATGGCAAACAATACACTACGTTTGATTTAAAGACCACCATCCTCTATCCCCAGCGTTCTGGTAAGTTAACCATCGACCCTATTGAGTTAAACGCGCTATATCAAATCCGAAGTGGCAGATCCCGTAGTATGATAGACCAAATGTTTGGTAGAGGTTTTGAAAATAAAGAGGTTCTGCTGAAAAGTAAACCCATCGAGATTAACGTCAACCCCCTCCCAAATAATCAACCGGATAACTTTAACGGAGGAGTAGGAAGCTTTATGGCTGAAATGAAGGCGAATAAAACAAGTGTTAAAGCCAACGAGGCGATTAATCTTACCATTACAATATCTGGAAAAGGGAATTTGCACTTACTTCCTGCACCAGAATTGACGAAACAACCAGATTTGGAAATTTATGATCCAAAAGTAAAAGATCAGTTTACAAGCAACATGAGTGGTATCTCGGGTAAGCGCACATTCGATTTCTTAATCATACCACGCCATGAAGGCACTTTTACTATTCCTGCCTACACATTTAGCTACTACGATTTATCAAGTAAAAGTTATAAAACTGCTACTACAGAACCGTTGATTTTAGAAGTGGCTAAAGGCGACGGAGAAACTGTGATTAGTTACTCTCCAAGTAAAAAAGAAGAAATAGAGCTGTTGAACGATGATATTATACACATCAAGCAATCTAGTGATGAACTGACAAATGAAAATGATGGCTACTATAATTCAATGTTGTTTTATCTGCTCAGTATGCTCCCATTTGCACTGCTTGGAGGAGGCCTCTGGTATCGATCAAAATGGAAAGCATTACATGGAGACAAGGCGCTACTTAGAAAATCAAAGGCCAATAAAATGGCCACAAAAAGACTTGCAAGCGCTAAAAAACACCTCGATAAAAATGACCTTACCTCTTTTTACCAAGAAATTGGAAAAGCTGTTTTTGATTATTTTGCCGATAAATTTAGCATTGCTAGAGCAGAATTGTCTATCGCTATAATTAGCGAAACGCTAGCTAGTAAAAATATTCCTCAAGAGACTGTAAAAGAGGTAGAAGACTTGATTACGCACGCAGAAATGGCTCGCTATGCACCAAGCGCTGACATTCCTGCATCAACTGTCTATGCATCTTCAGTTGAATTAATTAGTAAAATTGAAAATCAGATCAAATGAAAAAGATAGTCTTTGCTTTAAGTATGATTTTCAGTCTTGCCACATGGGCAAACGTGGATATCAAAGAAGAGTTTACTACCGCAAATAGAGCTTATGAAAACGGAAAGTATGAGGTCGCAATTTCTGCTTACCAAAATTTAATTGGTAGTGGCATAGAAGGCTTTAACTTACAGTTTAACCTAGGCAATAGCTTTTATAAAATTGAAGAATATCCCTTGGCGATTTTGCATTATGAAAAAGCGCTAAAAATAGAGCCTGCTAACGAAGACGTTAAGAAAAACTTACAACTCGCCTATGCGAGAACAACCGATAAAATTGAACCTGCTAAAGAGTTAGTAATAAATCGTTGGTATGCAGAAATCATCAACTTAAATAATGCGGATAATTGGGCCATTTATAGCACCTCCCTCCTATTTATTGCCCTCATTTTAGGGTTTCTATACTTGTTCGGTCAATCTCCCCTTGTAAAAAGAATTGGATTTTTTAGTGCAGTAGTATTACTTGTTGGTTCGCTATTTTGCTATTTACTCGCCTTTCAACAAGAAAACTTTCAAGCTACTTCAAAATCAGCTATTATATTTACGCCTACGGTTAGTATAAAAAGTGCTCCGGGTGAAAGCGGAACAGTGCTTTTTGTATTGCATGAGGGTACTAAAGTAAAACTCCTTGACAAGAGTAATGATTGGGTAAATGTTTCATTACCCAACGGAAATAAAGGATGGATTAAGGGTGAAGATCTGAGAGAAATTTGATTGATGATTGTTCTTCAGATTTAATTAAGGATTTCTAATTAAAGCCTTAAAAGCATTTATAGATCAGCGTAACACCCTAATTTAATACAATTAAATCCATTTTACTTTAGAGCAATAAAACATAGATTTAAATTTCAATTTAGTTCTCCTAAATCCTCATGAAAAAAATTAAAACGAACAATAATACTGCTATCGTTTTACTCAAACAATCAACAATGCATCTACTTCAATATGTGGTTATGTTGAAATTATGGCACTTCTATGATACAACTAACTATGTATCAAATTATTTTCAAATAAAACATATTCACTATCTACTATCTATACCACGCATAGGGTAGAATAAAAATACCACTCATAAGGTATACGAATACCACAAACAGGCGATTGATATCGGTTTTATGTTGAAGCTATCTTTGCAGCAACTTATTTAGAATGAATTTAAATAAGAAAGCAGCAAACTAAAATCAACATGAAAAATTTTTTACTTTTAGGAATCTTGGGCTTCCTATTCTCAAATGCTTCAAAAGCACAGTTAGTAGACGATTCAGCATCAATTGGTGCAGGATACACCAACCAAGCGTGGTACAGTTTAGATAATGGAACTGTCTCATCAAATGCCTCTGTAGATTGGGATATGGGATTCCAAATCAATGGATTTTCTGCTCCGATCTTGTTCAACACGGCTAATGGGGCAGAACTTTATATCTTTCCAAATGGTGACACCTCTGCCTGGGCAACCATGGACACCACAGGAATGTCGTCTTGGACAGCAACCTATAACGATGACAAGTCATGGAATATAGGTGCTTTTAACGGTACACTTTCAAGTGACCCATTTGATTTGGGTTGGGGAAAATACAATCAAGTGACACATTACGTAACGGGTGATAGTCTTTACATTGCTAAAATGGCAAATGGCCAAATCAAGAAAATTTGGATTGAGCAACTAGCCGGGGGTAAATACTACTTTAAAGTAGCGGATTTAAATGGATCTAATTTGGTAAATAAAGTTTTAACCAAAGCACACTTCGCAGGAAAGAATTTTGGCTACTACTCCATTGCAAACGATAGCATTATCGACATAGAACCGATGAGCAACAGTTGGGATTTAGTATTTACGAAATACACCACTTTCATTCCAACACCTTATGGAGTTTCAGGAATTGTTCAGAATATTGGAGTTGAGGCGGTAAAAGTACATCCAGTAAACGATGTTTCTACTTATCAGAATTACAATAACCTTACTTTTAATACGGACTTTGCGACCATCGGATACGATTGGAAAACATTTGATTTTACAACATTCTCTTATCTTATCGATGACAGCACAGTATATTTTGTAAAAACACTAGATAGCACAGTTTGGAAAGTCGTAATGACAGGATTTGGTGGAAGTGGAAATGGGAACTTCTATTTCTCGAAACAAAAACTAACGACCACTTCCATTCATGAAAATACAGCCAACAACGGGCAGTTTTACATCTATCCAAACCCTGTAAATGCGGCGAGAACTATATCAATAGTTGCTGATATGCCTGCAGGTATTTCAAATGCACTGCTAAGCGTAATCGCTATGAATGGACAATTAGTTTCAGAAGAAAATATACAAATCAATTCTTCTTTTGATCAACATCAAATTTCAATACCTCTTCTGCAAAAAGGAGTCTACTTTATTCAATTATCCCACTCGAAAGGTTCGGTGACTGAAAAATTAATAGTTCAATAAAATAGATTAATAATTATTGTATGTCTGTTAGTTGAAATATACTTTCCATCTAACTTTTTAAAATTTAAAAAATGACCAATTCCCCCACCTTTCTTTTAATAGTAGTCTTTTTAATAATTGGATTTACATCTTGTGATGCTCCGACCACTTCTAAAGTAGATAATAAGGATGAAACAGTGCAAGTTGAAACAAAAGAATACCAACGAATAGTCACTTTAAGTGGCGTAGTAAGTGAAGTAGTAGCTGAGTTAGGATTAGGCGACAAAATAGTAGGAACCGACGTCACTAGCACTTATCCTGAAGCTATTCAAGGTTTACCAAAGTTAGGTCACATCACCAGTATCCAAGCCGAAGGGATTATCTCATTGCAGCCAGATTTAGTGATTGCAAAAAGAGACGAAATAAAAGCAGAACTCATTCAGCAATTGGAAGCAGCTGGAGTAAAAACTTTATTAGTTGAGCAAGAATATTCTATTAATGGAACCAAAAAGCTAATTGAAACGATTGCAAAAGAATTGAACCAATTGGAAACTGCTAATCAAATCAATGCGACTATTGATGAAGACATTGCTAAATTAGAGCCACTTACATCTCAACCAAAAGCCGTGTTTATTTACGCGAGAGGAGTTGGAAATATGATGGTGGGTGGCAGCAACACATCAGTAGCCCAACTGATTGAATTGGCTGGCGGAATCAATGGAACCAATGACTTTGAAGAATATAAACCATTAACTGCAGAATCAATGGTAGCAGCTAACCCTGACTTAATCATCCTTTTTGAATCTGGATTGAACAGCTTACAAGGTGCAGACGGAATTAAACAAATTCCTTCTATTGCAGTAACGACAGCAGCTACAAAAAATCATTTCTTCGCTTTAGAAGGTCAGTACTTAGCAGGTTTCGGACCGAGAGTAGGAAAAGCAGCACTAGAGCTGAATCAAAAATTCAAATCAATTACCGTTGAATAAAAAGCGCCTTACATTCATAGGATTAGTTGCTGCTCTGATTGTATCGTTTTTCGTATCAATTAACATCGGATCAGTTTCTATTTCTTTTGATCAATTTATTTCATTGCTGGTCAATAAATTCACCGGTCAGGCAAACCCTGCTGAACTGTTTCAGCAAAATGCCATTCTTTGGGGAATTCGCCTGCCTAGAGTATTAATGAGTTTATTCATTGGTAGCACCCTCGCTTTATGCGGGGCTGCGCTTCAAGGTTTGTTCAGAAACCCGTTGGCTGATCCTACCATTATTGGAATTTCTTCAGGAGCCATGTTGGCAGCAGCTATTGTAATTGTTCTAGCAGGAGGCACCTTGTTTGCGGGCTACTCCTTTGTAGGCTTGTCCTTGCTTTCTGTGGCTACTTTCGTTGGTGCTATTGTCGTGATCGTATTCATTTTTAGAATAGCCAAAGAAGGAAAGAAAATCAATGTAATGACCATGCTCCTTTCGGGAATTGCCATAAATGCAGTGGCTGCTGCTGGAACAGGATTGTTGACTTATTTGGCAAATGATGTGCAGTTGCGAACATTGACTTTTTGGACCATGGGAAGCTTAGGTGGAGCTACTTGGTACAATGTCTTAATTGTTGGTACTTGTACTATTTTTACGCTAATCTTCATACTTCCATTGCACAAGCAATTCAATGCATTGGCACTTGGAGAGCAAGAAGCAGCATACATTGGAACCAACACTGAAAAGCTAAAACGAAGAGTTGTCATATTTACAGCTCTGTCCGTAGGAACTGCGGTTGCCTTTTGTGGAATGATTGGCTTTGTGGGTCTAGTAGTTCCACATATTTTACGATTAGTTGGCGGATCTGACCATCGCTTCTTATTGCCAACCTCTGCCCTAGCAGGTGCATTATTGTTGTGTTGGGCAGATAATTTTTCTCGAACAATAGTTGCGCCAGCAGAGATACCAATCGGTATTATCACTGCATTAGCTGGCGCACCTATCTTTCTCTACCTCTTGTTGAAACAAAAAAATATACGTTCTGATGTTAGCAATTAAAGACTTATCGATAGCGGTTGCCCAAAAGCAACTATTAAGCAACATCAGTTTTGAAGTAAAGCCGGGAGAGTTGATTGCGATTCTAGGACCTAACGGTGCAGGAAAATCTACGTTAATTAAAGCCATCAGTGGAACCCTCCCTTCACCATCAGTATTCTGGAAAGATCAATTGATCACTGATTTTCCGTCTGATGAAATGGCTTTAGAAAGAGCGGTGCTTACACAACAAATTCAGATGAGTTATGACTTTCCCGTGCGTGAAGTGGTACTGATGGGCCGATATCCTCACTTTAACAATCAGCCCAGTCGACGAGACTTTATAGCAGTTGAACAGGCATTGGAGTATACGGATATGCAAAAATTTGCAGATCGATCATACGAAACCCTTTCAGGTGGAGAGAAACAACGGGTTCAAACCGCTAGAGTATTTGCTCAAATTCAACTCAATAACACTGAAAACACCAATAAACTACTGCTATTAGATGAGCCTTTGAACAACTTAGACATTCATCATCAGCACTTGATGCTTCAACGGATTAAACAATTCTCGGTAGACCGAAATGTTACCTTATTGGTATTGCATGATTTGAATATGGCTGCACAATATGCCGACAAAATTCTGTTGTTGAAAGACGGTAATCAATTGGCCTTCGGAACAGCAAAAGAAGTTTTAAACGAAGAATTAATCAGCTCTTGCTATGAATTGAGCGTAAAAATAGATCAGCATCCTTACCACAATTGCCCAGTGGTATACTTTGGATGTTATGGCAAAATGTATCAAAAATTTAATCCGACTGTGCAAGGACATAAAGTTCCTTTAGCAATATAATACACCCTAAATATAATATCCATGGAAACACAAACAACTTCACTGAAAGAAAAGTGGGAAGTTTTAAAACAACTAAAACCACAAATGAGAATTAGGAATGCTGCCGATGAATTAAATGTTACGGAAGTTGAGTTATTGGCCTTGAATTGTGGCAAGAATGTAACTCGATTAAAACCAGAGTTTTCAGCAATACTAGCTGAAGTAGAAGCACTAGGTAAAGTAATGGCATTGACGAGAAATGACGATGTAGTTCATGAGCGAAAAGGTATTTACTTGAATCCATCTTTGGAGAATCCTCACGTTGGATTATTCGTTGGCGAAGACATTGATTTGAGAATCTTCTTTGCTTGTTGGGACTCAGCATTCGCAGTTGTTGAAAATGCAGAAGAGAAACCAAGAAAAAGTTTACAGTTTTTTGCAAAAGACGGTGAGGCCATTCATAAAATTTACCTGACACCATTGAGTAATGATGCAGTTTTTGATCAAATCGCTGAGAAATACAAATTGGAAGATCAATCATCAGTTATGATAACTGAGCCAAAAGCAGCTTTACCAGTAGAAAAGGCAGATAGTGAAATTGAAGTTGCTTCTTTCCAAGAAGGATGGAGAAACCTAACCGATACGCATCACTTTTTTGGTTTATTGAAAAAGCATGGATTAACTAGAACGCAAGCGTTACGATTAGCACCAGAAGGAAATTATGCTGTGAAAGTTTCGAACAACGCTTTGAGAGAAGTGGTAACATCTGCGGCTGAAAGAGAAACGCCAATCATGGTTTTTGTTGGAAATCCCGGAATGATTCAAATCCATACTGGCCCTGTGAAGAAGTTAATGGATCATGGAGATTGGTTCAATGTCCTAGATCCTGATTTTAATCTTCATGTAAAAGAATCTTCTATTGCCGACTCATGGATTGTTAGAAAACCTTCTGAAGATGGCACTGTAACCGCCTTAGAATGTTTCGACAAAAAAGGAAATCAAATCGCTCAACTTTTTGGAAAAAGAAAGCCAGGTATTCCTGAATTGGAAGAATGGAGAGCAATCGTTCAAGAAGTTGAAAACAAATTAAATTTGAATAACTAGTATGAATCGGTTTCAATTGATTGTCTATTCCTTGGCTATATTGATCAGCTTGCAATTCGTTAATGCGCAAAACATTTCCATTATAGATTCTGAAGATAAGTCGCCATTGGTTGGAGCCACTATTCAAATTGAGCAAGAGGGGGCGACTCCTCTTGCTTTTTGCGCCGATAATAACGGACTTTTCACCATTCCAAATTCCGTGTACAATAGAAATTCGAATTTAATGATTCAGATCTCTTTTATTGGCTACCAAACAGTTTTCGATACCATCGAGTCAGGAAAAGACTATACGTATCAATTACAACCAGCCAACTATTCCATAGATGAAGTAATTGTAACTGCACAATATGCTCTAGGAAGCCAAGACCAATCGGTACACAAAGTGCATGTCATTGGTAGAGAAAAAATAGAAGGCATGGCAGCCGTTACCTTGAAAGATGTGCTGACCAATGAATTAAACATCAGAATATCACAAGACAATATTTTAGGCTCAGGAATGAGTCTACAGGGCTTAAGCGGACAAAATGTAAAAATCCTGATTGATGGCGTACCTGTAATTGGTCGCTTAGATGGAGAAATCGACTTAAGTCAGATCAATTTAAATGATGTGGAACGCATCGAGATTGTGGAAGGCCCTTTGAGTGTAAACTATGGAAGCAATGCCCTTGCCGGAACAATCAATATCATCACGAAAAAAGAATCAGCTCAAAAAATGACAGTAGGAATTACTACCTACACCGAAAATATAGGAACTTACAACTTAACTATAAATACTGCCTTTAAAATTAAACCCAACCAACACCTGCGCATATCTGGTGGACGAAATTACTTTGACGGATGGAAGCCTTCCGATGATTTTTTCCCTTCGTTTAATCAAAAGTTAGCAGATAGTAATCGAGTGGATCAATGGAATGCTAAAGAGCAATATTTTGGCAGAATCCAATACCTCTATCAATTCAAAGAATTGCAACTCGGATTCAAGTCCGAATACTTTAATGAAGAAATTACCAATTTGGGAACACCAAGAACAAAAGTTACAACCATCGTTGCTTTTGACGATTATTACCACACTAAACGTTGGGACAATTCCTTGTCATTGGATGGAAAAGTGGGTCAAAATAGACGGATAAATGTAATCGCTGCTTTCAACGATTATCGCCGAGTAAAGGCAGCCTACTTGAAGGATTTAACGACGCTCGAACAACAATTGATTGAAGAAAGTGCTACCAACGATTTACAAGACACCACCGATTATCAGTTGCTGATGTCGAGAGGTAGTATTACCACCACCAATACCGATAAATGTATTAATTATGAATTAGGCTACGACCTCAACTTTGAATTGGCCACCGGTAAACGAATTGAAAATAATGAACAGCAAATAGGCGATATTGCACTATTTGCAACAGCAGAACTTTCTCCATTTAAAGGTTTTGTAATAAAACCCGGTATTCGATACGGTTACAATACCAAATACGACATGCCGGTGACCCCTTCCTTAAATCTAAAATATGCGAAAGGACCATTTACCTTAAGAGGTTCCTACGCACAAGGTTTCAGAGCTCCAACATTGAAGGAATTGTATTTCAACTTTGACGATGTGAATCACAGCTTATTTGGGAATTCAGATTTAAAAGCAGAACAGTCAGACAACTATTCCTTGAGTATTTCTCATAAACAGTTGGTTCAAAAAGTATTTATAAAAAGCTCCATTAATCTATTTTACAATGACATCACCAACTTAATTGATTTCGCTCAAGTATCTACGAGTGGCGACTCCGCCATTTATGTGAACATTGGTAAAAATAAAACCCAAGGAGCAACTGCAAACGTTTCTTTCATCAGAAATGCGCTAAAGGTCAACTTAGGTGCTTCTTACATCGGTCGATACAATGACCTTTCAGACGATATTTCAGTGCAAGAATTCAGCTATTCTGCAGAATTTATGGCCAATGCCTCATACGTCTTTAAAAAACCTCAACTCACCATTTCTACTTACTTCAAGCACCAAGGAGAGTTGCCAAGTTTTGGATACAACACCGATGGAGCAATTGTTAAGCAGACCATTGAAAGCTACCAATTGCTTGATGCCACTGTATCTAAACAGTTTTTCAAACAACGTTTTCAGGTGGCTTTAGGGGTAAAAAATATATTTGATGTGCAGCAAGTGAACTCCACTTTATCGAGAAACAATGCACACAGCGGTTCAGGATCATCCATTTCTGTGGGAACAGGAAGAACGCTATTTCTTAAGTTAAACCTTCAAATATCTAAAAATTGAAACGAATAATATTACCGATAGTTGCGCTCGTATTGATTGCCTGTGAACAAGAGGAATTGCCGTTGGCAGCGCCAGTTACTGAAGGTGAAGTCATCATTAATTCAGTGAATATGACGGAAACCTATGCAGACCAAGTATGGTTTGACTTGGGAACCAACACAGAAGTGAGTCGAAATTTAAAGACCGATTGGGATATTTCTTTTGACGCAAGCGACAGCAATAATTTCATTTATTTAAACAGTGGGTTGGCTGCAAAAGCTGCCATTAGTCATACCTCTGATTTCAATAGCCTCACTTCTATCTCAGGACTTACCTTTAAAAGTGATCATCAAACTGGAATAAAAGATAGCTTGGCGATTGGCGATTGGGAAAATCACAATAAAGTAATCGTTATTGATAAAGGATACACTCCACTAGGAAAATCACTAGGGAAGATTAAAGTCCAATTCCTTTCTATTATTAATGGAGTATATTCTTTCAAATATGCGAAGCTAGATGGTTCAGATTTTCATGAAGCAACCGTTATAAAGAATGACCTCTATAACCGAATCGCCTATTCCTTTACCAATCACAATTCCATTCAAATTGAACCATTAAAAACGGCTTACGACATCTGTTTCACGCAATACACTCACATTTTCTACAACCCTGTAAACCCCTATTTAGTGACCGGAGTATTATTGAATCCTTACCGAACCAAAGCAGCTGAAGAGAGAACTACCGCCTTTAAAACGATTGATTTAGCATCAACCTCAGCGTATACCTTTTCTACCAATCAAGATGCCATTGGATACGAATGGAAATACTTCGATTTGAATGACAATACCTTTACCATTTATCCAGAACATGTTTTCATTTTGAACGACAGTGAAGGATATACCTACAAATTGCATTTTTTAGACTTTTATGATGACAATGGAATAAAAGGAACTCCTACATTTGAGTTCAAACGATTATAAAATAAATATGAAAACGATTCTTACCAGTATTTTCACGATCCTAATTGTTCATGCATCTGTTGCACAGAAAATGGATGCATACCAAATTTATACTGCCAAAGGCAAAAATACCACTTATAAAAACTTGGTTAAAGCAGCTGAAAAAAGCGACATCATCCTATTTGGAGAATTGCACAACAATGCCATTTCGCATTGGTTGGAGCTGGAAGTATTGAAAAGTATTGCAGAAACAAAAGCAATAACCGTTGGTGCTGAAATGTTTGAAGCGGACAATCAAGAGCCACTGAATCTTTACCTCTCCGACTCAATTGATGCCAAAGGACTAGATACTACTGCACGTTTGTGGAACAATTTCAGAACGGATTACCAACCGTTGGTTGACTTTTCAAAAAGGAAGCAATTTCCATTTATTGCAACGAATGTTCCGCGTCGATATGCCTCAAAAGTTTATCGAAATGGATTTAATAGTTTAGACACACTTTCGAAGCTTGAAAAGTCATGGATTGCCCCTCTACCGATTGCTTATGATTCTTCATTGAGTGGATACGTAGAAATGTTAAAAATGATGGGCGGACACGGTGGCGACAATCTTCCTAAAGCTCAGGCGCTGAAAGATGCGACCATGGCCCATTTTATATTG
>CBFHZL010000032.1:0-10165 GCA_965660325.1 uncultured Acidiluteibacter sp. | reverse complement strand
CAAGGGGTATTGTGGTATTTGAAGTTGCAAAAACCGGAATTAAACTACTTGACGATAACTACTGTAACGCAAGACAATGTTTACAAATTATCAGCTGAAGCCAAACAAAAAGCGGACTTTATTATTGTAGTGGATGAGGATGTGACAAAAACATACTAATCACCTAAAACCGATTTCTTAAACTGCTGTGGTGTCATCAACTCCATCTTTTTGAATTGTCGGTTAAAGTAGCTCGTATTATTAAACCCAGATTTATAAGCGACTTCAGCTATTTGAAGTTTTTTATTTCGCTTAATCATACTTTTAGCGAACTTTATTTTCTCTGAGTTGATATAATCAATTGGAGAAAAACCCAACGTATTCTTAAACTTTTTATGAAAATGAGAAGCACTCATGCATGCCTTTTCAGCCAATTGCTCTACTGATAAATCCTTTTTGGTTAAATTCTCACGAATGTATTTAATCACCATTCCCATCCGTGTATCTGTCATCATATGTTCCTGATCATTTAGGATGATAGACTTTGCTTTTGTTTGTAACAACCTTACTACCAATTCTTGTATCATTAAGTCTAACAAGACATCTTTTGATTTATTGTTGTTCGTAAAGGTATATACCAATCGTTCTACCAAATGGTTAACTGCCATATTATTGGTCAAGTGTGACGCTAAATTATCCAACTGCCAATCGCCGTTCTCATCATCAATTGCTGTGTGCTGATTAAAGTTCAACACAATATCACTTATCTTATTCGTATCAATACCTAATGCCAAACATTGAGTAGGATCGGATTTAGTAGCAATTGGAAAATCAATCACCATCTCTTTTCCTGTTGGCATAACCACTGATTGACCAGGAAAAAAGTCAAAGCTTTCTATGCCTTCTATATGCATGACTTTTTTACCAGTTAGCATACTTGCAATTACCGGAAAGTCGAATGTAAGCGCCACTTTGTTAGCTACTTCATAGGTTTCAAAAATATTCAATTCGGCAAAATCAGCACTATACACAGTACGATTTTCTACTAGCTGGGTTAACTTACGATTGCGATGATGTAGGCTTAGTAATTGACTCATGATACGATCTAAATTTGGGGCAAATTGTGCTTTTAATAGACTTGTTCAATTTAATGATAAATATGTTCAATTTAAAAGAAAATAGAAGAACTATTTTTATTGAACGTTTAAATGAACACGATAAGAATTAAGCGGAATTATTACTAACTATTAAATCTAAAAGAAAATGAGTTATTCAAAACCCAATTTCAAAGAAACGTATCACAACTTTATCAATGGAAAGTTTGTGGCACCTATTGCAGGTGAGTATTTCGAAAATACCTCTCCTATTGACAATACACTAATTGCTAAATATCCTCGATCGCAAAAAGAAGACGTGGAAATGGCCATTGATGCAGCAAATGCAGCAAAAGATGCATGGGGAAACACCTCTGTTACTGAGCGTTCAGCACTTTTAAATAAAGTAGCTGATATTATAGAGGCAAACCTAGAAGAGTTTGCTTTAGTAGAAACTTGTGATAATGGTAAACCTATTCGAGAAACATTAAATGCTGATATCCCATTATCAGTAGATCACTGGCGATACTTTGCCTCTTGTATAAGAGCTGAAGAAGGTGGAGCGAGTGAACTTGATGCCAACACACTTTCGATGAATATAAAGGAACCGCTTGGTGTAATTGGTCAAATAATACCATGGAACTTTCCACTACTAATGTTATCGTGGAAGTTGCCGCCTGCTTTAGCGACCGGAAACTGTGTTGTACTTAAGCCTGCAGAACAGACCCCTTCGTCTGCGACACTTTTAATGGAAAAAATAGCAGATGTATTTCCTCCTGGGGTTATCAATATTGTTCACGGATTTGGTCCTGAAGCAGGAAAACCACTTGCTTCTAGTTCTAAAATAGACAAGGTAGCATTTACTGGTGAGACGACTACCGGTCAATTGATCATGCAATATGCCTCTAAAAATCTTAACCCAGTAACAATGGAGCTTGGAGGAAAATCTCCTAATATCTTCTTTAATTCTGTGATGGATGAGGATGACGCTTACTTAGATAAAGCAATTGAAGGAGCCGTTTTATTTGCATTTAACCAAGGAGAAGTATGTACTTGTCCTTCTAGAATATTGGTTCAGGAAGATATATATGACCAATTTATGGAGCGTGTAATTGCTCGTACTAAAGCTATTGTTCAGGATAACCCATATGATGTAAACACTCAAGTAGGAGCACAAGCATCGAATGATCAATATGAAAAAATCCAATCTTACTTAAAAATTGGTGTCGAAGAAGGTGCAAAAGTATTAGCAGGTGGTGATGCAAATAAACTGAATGGAGAATTCGCTAATGGATTTTACATACAACCTACAATATTAGAAGGGCACAATAAAATGCGGGTATTTCAAGAAGAAATTTTTGGCCCTGTAGCTTGTGTTACTAAATTTAAAGATGAGGCAGAAGCTTTAGAAATTGCAAACGATACGCTATATGGTCTAGGTGCAGGAGTTTGGACAAGAGATGCCCACCAACTGTATCAAATTCCTAGAGCGATCAAAGCCGGTAGAGTTTGGGTAAATTGTTATCATGCATATCCTGCGCATGCGCCATTTGGTGGATATAAAAAATCTGGGTTTGGAAGAGAAAATCACTTGATGATGCTTGACCACTACAGACAAACGAAAAACATGTTAATCTCTTACGATAAGAACAAGTTAGGATTCTTTTAAATAATTCTATTATCAATTATAAAGGCTGAATAATTATTACTATTCAGCCTTTTTTACTCATTAATAAACAAACTGATGAAACGAATTGAAATAACAGACAAAGCACTAAAAGTTGTAGAACAATTAAAGAAAAAACATGGAGAGTTGATTTTTCATCAAAGTGGTGGCTGTTGTGATGGCTCAGCGCCAATGATCTTTGAGAAAGAAGACATGTATTTAGATGAAAGCGATATCCTACTCGGCGAACTAGGAGGCGTAAATTTTTACATGAATCAAGACCAATTTGAATATTGGAAACATACTCACTTAACAATTGATATCACAGAAGGAAGAGGTGCAAGTTTCTCCTTGGAAATTCCTCTTGGCCTAAGATTTATGATACATTCACGCCTATTTACTGATGAAGAGAATAAAGCACTTGGTAATTACTAAGAATTACGCCTCATTTTCAAAGTAGATTTTATAAAACTTACGTCCATCAGACTCCACCCCTTTTTCTATCATATCTTTATTGCCATGAATATAGACATGGAAGTTTTTATCTAATTTCAAGATACTTTTAAAAAGCTTCGATTGTTTCTTAACAGCAGATTGGGAGATATCGAACTCATCTTTGATTTCCAACTCATGTTCTGATTGATAACTATCATTGAATGAACGAAAAGAGTTAATTACGTTCTCATCCTGAAAAACCGTTTCTTCAAATTCTTCTTGATTAAATGACTCTTTACCTTTAAAGTACTCTACTGATCGATTCAAAATATCAATTTGATCGGTTTTATCTACAGTAAACTCCTCGTTCATTTTATCTTTCACGTAGGATTTGGCGATGGATAAAAAATCTTTTGTGTGATGATAATCATCGCTACAAGGTTTTAGGTTTAAAAATAAATCCTTCCAATAATGTGCTTCCTCTCCTTTATTTGCTTTATCGACAATACAAACGCGAAAACCTTTATCCTGATCTCGATTAAAGATCAAGCAACCTTTATCTAACTTGTCAATATTAATACCATTTTCATAATCCAGCTGAATATCGTCCTCTGACTCATCTATAGTGATGAAGGACTGCTTATTTTCGGATTTAAATATCCCAATTACTTCCACCGATTGATCATTCAAACGAACTCCATCTAATTTTGCTACAAACAAATCGCCTGACTTAATATTTGGATGATTAGACACGTCATATAGGTACTGTGCAATCTTTAAACTTACCTCATGCAGCGGAAGTCCTTCGCTAAAAATGGATTGGGCATAGGTAAACAATGGGTTTAATTCAAATTCTCCATTTGAAAAGGTAAAATTGTAAAACTCCTCTGAAGTAAATGGTTTTAAAAAATACTGCATCAGCAAACCCGAGAGATGCTCATCTTCAATGCTCAATGGAGCTTCAGAAAGATAAAGCGTTTCATCATTTGCTTTATTACCAATTCGGTGTGCGGATAAATCTTGTATTTCACTATTTCCAAAAGAAACCATAATCAGGCTGTCATTAATATGAACTCACAAAAATACAGTTCCAAGATTACTAATACAGAAAATTCATAAAAAAAAGGTTATACGTTAACGTATAACCTTTTTCATATCTGCATATATTCTTTAAAGGGCCAACGTAGCCAAAAAATCAAAGAGAATAATATCCTCATCTATAACTGAGACTAAATTACCATTATCAAATTTTTTAATCTGCTTTGCTGTGCCATCTTCGTTGTAAAAGATTACAATTCCTGACTCTCTGCCATTTTTCCAATTACCAACCATCCTAGGATTACCATTATTGTAATAATAGCTTTGGATACCTGATCTATTGCCATTTTTGTCAAAGTAAAACTCTTGACTTTTGATGCCATTTTCATAATAACGAACAAATTCTCCTAAATTTTTACCATCTACCCATTTTCCTTGTTCCTGAATAGTGCCGTTCTCATAATAAAGTGTGTAAGAGCCTGATTCATCCTTTTTGTCTTTATCATTTCCTGCAAAGGAAATTGAAAAACTAAATATGCTTAAAATAAGAAAAGTAGAGATCTTTCTACTTTTAAATAAAAACATTGCATTCATACTATTAATCATTTAGATATACATTATTCAACGACAAAGAAACCAAGATAGACCACTACCTAAATTAAATATTCGGGAAACAGACCTTATCAATAAGAAAACGACAAAAAAAACCGTATTGGTAGTGATTATTAGTGGCTATTTTGTGGATTTAAAGTGTAATATAATTAACACGAAGAGGAGAGATGTGATAATATAAAACAACTCTTTAATGTGTTTCAGAACGTTTTTTAATAATAACATTTTACAGGGATTTGTGTCAGTTAAACTGCATGATAAATTACCATACATAGAAAAAATAGTGTAATTAAAGACACAAAAAAGGTTTCTTGGTGGGTAGTTTTCATTGTTGCATTTTTGTGGGTTTCAACAAAATTGAAAACAAATTGGGAAATTAAAAAGGAAAGAATAATAAATTCGGAAAATTGCAGTTTAATAGTTTTTTTTGGCAAAAAAATATCGGAATTTGACTATGTAATTGGTGCTATATAATGTTCAGCAAAAAGCGAAATATCTCTATCTTGTTTTTTTAAATTTAAGAGGAGTAACAATATCCTACTCCATTCAATTTCGATAAATTGATTTTTTAAGTCTTCCTAAAAATATTTCTTAGCTACTCTATTGACTAATCTTGTAATGAGTAAGTGCAAAAGTTAATAAAAACGAAATCTATGCGCTTAATTAAGAGAATAAAAAAAGCCATTAAAGATAATGGCTTTTTTTGATATGTAAGTTTAGTCTAGAGCTCTTTAACGAAGTCTTTACTAACGGGGTCAAGTACAAAATTAATGGCAATAAAAGTATACTCAACAACAATTTCGGGAATGTACAGGTAGAGCAAGTAAAACTACAATTATATCAAGTTTACCTTATCTAACAATTCCTTCTTATGTAATCTACTAATAGGTATTAATGATTCATTAATTTTTACAAAACCTTCCTCAATACTCGATATTTTAGAGACGTTTACGATGAATGAACGATGAATTTTAAGAAAAATAGAACCTTCTAACTTTTCAGCCATATTTTTAAGTGTAGAATGAACAACATGTTTCTGTCCATTTTCCATTTTAAATACCACATAGTCATCCATGGTTTCGATGTAAAGCACATCTTGGAATCCGATTCTCACTAATTTACCTTCGCTACGAACGTAAATTTCATTCATTTCAGCTTCTGTATTTTTATCAGTAATGTATTTACGTACTCTATTGTAGGACTTTAAGAATCGAGGTAACTCTATGGGTTTAACTAAGTAGTCTACAACTTCATTTTCAAAAGCTTCAACAGCCATATCATCTCTACCTGTAGTAAAAATTACAGGAGGCAAAGTGGTAATGCTTTTAACCATATCCATACCAGATAATTCCGGCATAACAATGTCTAAAAACATGAAATCTACTTCAGTCGTTTTTAAAATATTGATTGCATCAAATCCATCTTTGCAAACGGCTACAACTTCCAAATCGTCAACTTTTTTACACAAACGCTGGAGGTTTAGGCAAGAAAGCTCATCGTCATCTACAATTATACACTTCATAATTAACGCATTAGCTCAGCTATTTTATTAGAAACAGCACTTTTTATAATGTTCTTTTCATTTAGCAATATAACCAAATATTGCTTACTCTCAATAACTTCTCTTTTGGATAATTCCTCAACTTTATAAGCCATTGTTGCATGCTTGTTTAATCCAACCATTTTTAGATTTGACTTTAATGAATGAGCAGCTAAATATAGCTTTTTATAATCATCTTGAGCTGCATACTCTTCTAGTTTTGTGAACTCTACTTCAAAGATGGTTTGAAATTTCTTAAAAATGTCTAGCTGAAATTCTAGATCCCCGTCATAATATTCCGTCAAAAAAGTTTCATCTATTGGATGATCTTCTGAAATTTGATCTGTAGACTTTTCATTATTGACATCTAATTGTTTCGAAGATTTATCCAAGACACCCTCAATGATAGTTCTAAGCTGAGTAGGAGAAAACGGTTTGGTAAGATATTCGTTCATTCCTGACTCCATTGCCAACTTACGATCACCAACTAAAGCCGATGCAGTAAGTGCTATTATTGGAGTATTCTGATTCAGATTACTTTCCTGACGTATTTTTTTCGATACCTCGTTACCATCCATATAAGGCATCTGAATGTCCATCAAAATAACATCATAAACAGATTCTTGTGCTTTTTCCCAAGCGATTTTACCATTTTCTGCAATAACGAATGTGCATTTAATTGATTCTAATACTTTCGAGACAAACCTTTGATTCATTGAGTTATCTTCAGCTATTAGTACATGTAAATTAGCAATTCGTGAAGATTGATTCTCCGAGTTAGTGGGAGCACTTGCCTTAATAATTTCAGTATCTTCTTTTCTAACCTTATCTGTTCGTTTGGCTTTCTTAAACAGAATCGTAAACTCAAAAGTTGTCCCAATTCCTATTTCACTTGTAGCAGTAATTTCTCCACCATGAAGCTCGATTAAATGCTTAGAAATAGAAAGTCCTAACCCAGTACCTCCAAACTCACGAACTGTTGACCAGTCAGCTTGTTGAAAATTGTCAAAAATGAGCGAAAGCTTCTCTTTTTGAATACCAATACCGGTGTCCTTTATTTTAAAAATGGCGAAAGTATATTCAGAGTTTTCTGAAAGTAAATCCACTGAAATATCAATTCGTCCCTTTTTGGTAAACTTAGCAGCATTACCCAAAATGTTGAGGATAATTTGAGAAATAAATAGTTTATCCCCAACTACCTTTCTGTTTAGGTTACTTGACCATTCTAAAGAAACCTTAACGCCTTTAGTGTCTAGACGATGAGAAAATGTGGCTTCTAAAGATTTTAATAATGCGTATAAATCAAATACTGATTCATGGAAATCCATCTTCCCTGCCTCTATCTTAGAAAGATCTAGCACTCCACTTATTATATTCAATAAAATATCTGAAGCACTTCTAATATTTTCTAAATATTCTTCTTGTTCTTTTGTTGTTTCTGTTGCTAAGAGAAGATGGGTCATGCCAAGAACCGCGTTCAGAGGTGTTCTAATTTCATGACTCATATTCGCTAAGAAAATTTCTTTTGCTTTTGATGATTCTTCAGCTTGAGCTTTAGCCTTTTCTAGCTCTTCTTGCAATAGTTTTTGATGCGTTATGTCCAAGTGAACTCCCATCGACCCTATAAAATTTCCTCGATCATCAAATCGTGGAGCACCAGAGACCATTAACCAAAGGGGATCTCCATTTTTCTTAATGCACTTTACTTCATATACGCTGGATTTCCCCTGTCTCCTATCATCTGTTTTTGATAAAATTACCCGCTTTATTTCAGGGTCAGCAATTACATCCGAAGGATCTTTACCTAAAAAATCAGCTTCTTCAAATCCGGTCATTTTACAAAAACGATCATACACCCTTACGGCCTTTCCATGTTCGTCTACTTCCATTATTCCAAGTTCCATATCCTCAATGATTCGACGATACTTCTCTTCACTTTGTCTGATTAAGTCCTCTGAAGATTTTCGTTCAGTAATATCTCTTGCTACAGCAGAGGTACTAACTATCTGACCATTATGAATAATTAAATTTACAGATTGTCCAATCCATACTTTCTGGCCACTCTTTGCGTATACCTTAAATTCATAATATGTAGAGGGAACTAAATC
Source organism: uncultured Acidiluteibacter sp. (assembly GCA_965660325.1). GTDB lineage: Bacteria > Bacteroidota > Bacteroidia > Flavobacteriales_E > Vicingaceae > Acidiluteibacter. Next base: position 1,693 of record CBFHZL010000032.1, on the reverse strand, counting down.
CTCGATCTGTTTAGTGTAGAAATCAATAACCTTCTGACGGTACTCTTCAGTTATTATCATAGAATAATGATTCCCAATTAACTCTTCTTGCTTGTACCCTAGAATATGTTCAGCTGCTTTATTAACAAATATGCACCTCCCATTTTCATCAATACTAAAAATGATATCATTGGCTTGCTCTACAAGAGTTCGATAACGCATTTTAAACGAGGCATTGATTTCAGATAGCTCCTTATTACTCTGATACAACTTTAGGGATCGCTCCTCTAAAATACGCTCGGTTTCTTTTCGAGCTTTTCGCTCTCGTTCGAGTATTTTCTTGAGCGCTATTATTTCTTCTTGCTCATTCATTTTTTAAAAGAGTAAATTCAACTATGCTGCCATCTGCAGCCATCTCATTCGTATGTAGGGTGATGTTTTCTCTATAATGATCAATGCAGGCAATGATTAGTCCTTTGGCAAAAGCCGAAAGTCGCCGCTCAGAATGATACACCATGATTAACTCACTTTCTGAAGGTTGTGAAATTTCAAAACGAGGTAGTTCAGCATCAGGGTATAGCTTTAGTACCTCCACATGAATATGACTTTCAATCCCAGATAAAAACTCAAAAGAGGAGGTAATAGAACTGAAAAATTGTTGGTAATTCTCAGTAGCCATTTTAAAAAAGTGTCGCCCGTAAACTTCCAATAATTGACCTACAGGAAGTTCTGTTTCGTTACTTAGATTGGTGACTAACTGCACCATTTCAGCATGATTGTAAGTACCAACAGAAGTATACACTCCTCCAGAATCCAGTTCGTTTTCCTTTACAATTTTATCCGCCATTACTACGCCAAACTGGCTTTCTACCATTTCTAAAAACTCGGTAAATACAATTCCTTTCATGGGTTAGCTAAAAATGGTTGAAAAATTAAAGGAATCCTTCAAGCGGACACCTTTTTCGGTATGCTGAACGGTAATCACCTCATTGTCTGCATCGTGCTCAAGGAACATATATAATTCTTCATCGGCACAACGATCAAGAAAAATCTTTTTCTCTGCCAAAGTTAATAGTGGGCGCGTATCGTAACCCATAACATACGGCAACGGTAAATGACCTGCTGAAGGCAATAAATCAGCCATAAAAGCCAACTTTTTGCCTTGATAATCGATAATTGGAATCATCTGTGCATCCGTATGGCCATTGGCGTAGAATATTTCAAACTGATCAAAACCGTCCTCTACAAACTTTAACTGACCAAGGTCTTGCATAGGAAGCAAGTTTTCTTTCAAAAAAGAAGCCTTTTCCCGATCATTTGGCTCAGTAGCCCATTTCCAATGCTTACGATTGGTCCAATAGTTCGCATTTTTGAACGTCGCTTCAAAATTAGTCTTATCGGCATTCCATTTGATCCCTCCACCGCAATGATCAAAGTGTAAATGGGTTAAAAATACATCTGTGATTTGATCTAGGCCAAACCCCAATTGTTTAATGGATTGCTCCAAAGTAAAAGACCCATGCAAGTGGTAGTGGCTAAAAAACTTATCGGACTGCTTATCTCCTATTCCATTGTCAATTAAAATTAATCGATCACCATCTTCAATTAGCATGCAGCGTAGCGCCCATGTACAAAGGTTTTTTTCATCGGCAGGATTGGTTCTACTCCATAAACTTTTAGGAACTACGCCAAACATTGCCCCACCATCTAATTT
>CBFHZL010000031.1:21297-23777 GCA_965660325.1 uncultured Acidiluteibacter sp. | reverse complement strand
CGAATTGAATTTCCTAAATCATCACCGATTAACCAATCTGCATTTGTTGGTCGAGCATAAAATTCGATTGCTGTTCCAAAAATATCAGAAAAGGACTCATTTAAAGCTCCTGACTCTCTCTGATAAATTAAGTTAGCAGTGTTAGATGTTAGACCATGTGCAATTTCATGACCCGCAATATCCAAAGCTGTTAATGGTGAGTTTAATACTGAAGATGGATTTCCATCCCCATAAGTCATTCTTTGACCATCCCAGAAAGCATTCGCATAATTTTGATCATAGTGAACATAAGAATATAATGCAAAACCGTTACCATCTATGCTGTTTCTATTATGAACATTCCAGAAGTAGTCCCAGGTTTGTTCGGCACCCCAATGAGCATCAGTAGCATATTCATCCTTATCTGCATTTACATTATTCCACATATTATCTGTGTCCGTAAAATCGAGTGCAGCTCCGTAACTCGTACCCGTATTACAATCAAGTGTAACAATTCCATTACCACGCTCAGTATTTCTCAAACGGTATAAAGTAGAGCTAACACTATCTGTGGTGATAGTTTGATTACCACTGTAAGCAGTTACAGCTGTACCTGTTACATTTCCTGTATGTATCTGACCATTTACAAAAATAACCTCATTAGTAGATGCATCGACATAATACTCTGCTCTAGACATTGGCTCATGTGCATAGATATTAAACTTCCAAGCTAATCGGTAATCTTCATTTTCATACTCCGCATTGTTAGCAATAATTACTTGTTCACCAACGGGGTAGTAAGATGCATTTCGATCGTCCTCGATTACTTTTAAATGCTCTTCCTCTGCGGGCACTTCCCATTTATAGGTATTCGCTCCAACGAAATCAAGAGCACTTGTAAGTGATTGTTTTTCTGACTGAGACGAGATCGTAGAAAAATCTTCTAAGAATAAGCCAAATCCACTAATGGATTCTATTTGACCATTTTTAATATGGCTAACATAAGTAGCGTGCTCTACTTTCACTTCTTTAAAGTACTGTTGATAGGTGTTATGGGTATAACCAATCTCATCTTCCACAGATTTTACTAATCGAAAAGTGGTTGATGGGCTATTTTTGAACACCCCTGACATTACCGATTGGAATGAATTCGCTGAAGGTCTTTCATCTGTTTTAAACTCAATGAAAGCAGGTGCTTCTGATTGTTCTGTGTATCTAATTTCAATAGCTCCCTTTAGGGTGGAGTTTGCTAATTCACCTTTAATGGACTTAGCGAAGGCAGCAGTTGATATCGCTATTAAAGCAGCAACTGCTATAGATCTAATTTTCATTTATAAAATATAAAATGTGATATGCTTACTATAAAGCACCCTAAAATTAAGCAATAATTTACATAAATTTAACGTCAACAAATTGACACTACCCTTTTACTCTTTGAAGACAACAGCCATATCATATAATTTAAATGAACTCGCAATTACTGTAGAATCGGCATTACTATCTATTTTCCAAGAAGGTAGTATTGAACTGTAAAAATGACCATTCTCAGACAGGCCAATTGATTTCAGTTTCAAATTATTGTTAATAATTACAAGGGAAGAATCCAAATGTATTAATTCATCAACAGCAGTATTTCGCCTCATTAAAATTCTTGAGTAATCAGAAACCAAAATAGTATTCCCACTTACGTTAAACGTGTCTATCCAATTAAAATCAGTAGGATGCAAGGAGACCTCTTGCACACCTAAACTATCTAAGGAAGGCTGTATCTGATAACTCCAAGATGATGAATTCTGAATGGAATCATTATCGGTATAAATAAATGCCGCCCTGTTTTTTACAAATCCGATAATATTTGCATCGTTGAAGGAGTACAATATGGTTAATTGTTGTTGCGAACGATTCCAACTACTTAGTGACCATTGGAATAATGAAGCTATTAGCAATACCAAAGCTATAAATATTCCCCGTTTCCAGTAATTTGAAAACGTATATACAAGAACCAACAGAAACAAATAAGCAAAAATTAACTGCCATTGATCAATCCATAATTGGTTATAACTTGCATTTGGGAGAGCGCTGACACGTTCGATTAAGTCCACTAGAACAACTCCGAGCCAATCAACTAAGAGACCTACAAATTGAGCCAAATCGGTAGCAATAAAATGAAACGGAATTATGAGCAAACCTCCTGACAACAGCAAAAATGCAGCGGGAATGGCAATGAGGTTAGTTATGATGAAATAGGTCGGAAATTGATGAAAATAATAGATAGCAAAAGGGGCTGTTCCTATTTGGGCTGCAATCGATACGATTATTAAGCTAATGATCGAATTTGTAACCTTGTATTTAGTAGCGAAATGCTCATAAAGCAATGGATAAATAGAAACAATTGCAATGACTGCCGAGTAGGACAATTGAAATCCAACGTGATAAATATAATTTGGCTCTATGATTAAAATAATAAAGGCAGAAGCAGCTAAGGTGTTATAGAAGCTGGG
>CBFHZL010000031.1:0-21198 GCA_965660325.1 uncultured Acidiluteibacter sp. | reverse complement strand
CGAATTATCTTTAGACTTGGCATAAGTGATAAAAGAAAACATCCAAACAGCTCTCAATACAGAAGGAGATAAGCCAGTAATAAATGCATATAACCACAAACTACTGATCAGTAAAAAAGTACGTTTATTTCGGTGCTTTTTACCTGCTAAAAGAAACAAAAATAACCAATCAAGTACTTTATAAATTATCCCGACGTGGAGTCCTGAAACAGCCAGAATATGCATTGCACCTGCCACAGCAAAGTCGTTGCTTACCTCACTATCTAATTCAGTTTTATCCCCTAGCACGAGTGCAAATAAAATCGAACGTGCAGAAGGTTGTGAAACATAGTTTGTAAATATTTTTCGGATTGATCGCTGCAAATCTTTCGCCCAAATTAGTGGAGAAAAATAGCTGTTTGACTTCGCCATTTTCCAACTTCCGATTGGCAAATAAACTTGATAAAATATATTCTTTTTAGACAAATAGTTCGCATAATCGAACGTGGCCGGGTTTCTCCTACCATCAATTTGATTAAGTGTTCCTTTGAACAAGATATAATCACCTACTTGTAATTCTTTAACTAGACTATCTTTTTGAGCGTAGGCAATAATAGCTTGGCTATTTGGCGTTGTTTCATTCAGCGAAAATAGTTGCAAACTCAACTTGTAAGTCTTCGCTTTCTCATCAGGATGATCGTTTATCTGCGCAAAGTAAGTTTGATTTAGAGAGGCTGACGAAAACGAATCCGTGACATAAAATTTGGCACAAAAAACACCTCCAATGAAGATAACTGAAAGGTAATATAATCCAAGTACCCAACGATAAGCAAAAGGTAATTTTATAAATGTGGAGACCAGTACAAAAAGGCTCCCTGAAATAAAAATGAGTAGTAAATGGAATAAATCAATGGAGACAAAATTAGCTAATAGGATTCCAATAATAAACGGAATGATTAAGCGAACCAATGGTATGTTGCTCCAAGAAAACATAGCTATCATGTTAATTAATAGCTAAATATACTGAATTAATCTTCCCTAAAAAACTCTAAAGCAGAAAGATTAATCAAATGAACTCCCTTGTAATACTTATGTAGAATATCCGAATATGAAAAGCCTAAACGCGCCATCTCCATTGCTCCTTGTTGGCACAAACCAACTCCATGGCCATACCCTCTCCCCTTTAGTCGCACATTATTTCCTTCATTGAACACAGAAAAGTAAGTTGATCGCAACTTCCAATCAAAACGAATATCTTCGACTGAAAGTCGGTTATTATTTAAATAGCTGAGTGATCTTCTTTGTGGGTTGTAATCATCTTTAAGTTGTCCTTTTTGTACCTGAGGTGCTTTTCGAAGTACATAATTATACCATCGTTCTTTGGGTATTACCTTCTCCCAATACGCATTTGAGGTTTTAATACAAAATGTATCAGTCACTTCATCCAAATAATAAAGGTTTTTACTCCAAACATCACCGGACTTTACTGTTTCTCCTCCACAATTGCTATGAAAGGCTGCGGTAATCAAGTTGATATCGCTATCAACAATTACTAACCCTCTTGTACTTTGACTCGCTTTTGCGATTTGATCAAAAAAGGTTTTTCCATGATACGCTTGGCAGTGAACACGATCGCACAAATTATAACCATCGGCAAAATGCTTTTTTAAATTTGCCAATGCATATGTTCTGCAGATAATGGCTTGTAGCTTATGATATTCCTCTACCGGTCGGCGTCCCACCTCCGCTTCCACTACACCTGCAATGTAATTATCTAAATCAATATTATTAATGAGTTGAAAACCTTTATTTGTCAATTGAATTTTTAAATTATCATCGTAGCGACTTTCCTTCTGAATGGGTGATTTAATCGATACTTTAAAATGGTTGTACCATCCTGTTCCAATAAAACTTATTTTATCGAATTGACCTAAATTGGTGCCGTTAAGCCTAATTTCAATATGAGTATTTATGTAATTTACTGAAATAACATCTTGAGGTGTAATCTCTTTTAAACGACCTTTTTCTGTAAAAATCGTATACGCTCCTGCACGAGCATTAAAATCAAATTGATGGATATCATAATCGGCAAAAATGCCAATATTAATCAATTCGGCTTTAGCAACTATAACCTGAAAAACAACGAGTAAAAGGAATGCTATTTTTTTCAATTAGTCTAAGTTATCAACCATTAATCGAGCTGTTTTTTCTGAGGCACCTGTGCCTCCAAGTTTTTGGATTAGCTCAACATAATCAGCTTGCAAAGTAGCTCTCTTTTCCCCACCTTTCAATACCTTCGACAATTCTTCTTTCAACATTGAAGTGTTCAATTCAGCTTGAATTAACTCCTTTACTACTTCACGGTCCATAATTAAGTTGACCAATGAAATGTATTTAACTTTTATCAGCTGCTTTGCAATAGCATAAGAAATGGCACTTCCTTTATAGCAAACCACTTCAGGCACCTTGAATAGTGCCGTTTCTAAAGTTGCTGTACCTGAGGTAACCAATGCTGCTTCAGATTGCTGCAACAAATCATATGTTTTTCCAAAAATCACATTGGTGTTACTCTCTTTTACAAATGGAGCATAAATTGAATGGTCTTGAGAAGGTGCGCCGGCTATTACAAACTGATAGGAAGGAAAATGCTCCATCACGCTTAGCATAATCGGCAACATCGTTAATATTTCTTGCTTTCTACTTCCTGGCAATAAAGCAATAATTGGCTTTGTTTGCAAGTTGTTAGTGGATGTAAACTCTTCGAAAGTAGGTTGAATCTTGCGTTCTGCTTCTATTGCATCAATTAGTGGGTGACCTACGAAATCAACCTCAACATCAAATTTATTGTAGAACTCCTTTTCAAAGGGTAAGATAACAAACATCTTATCGACGACCTTTTTGATCTTATGCACTCGACTTTGCTTCCAAGCCCATATTTGTGGGGAAATATAGTAAAACACTTTTGTTCCCATATTATGAACAAACTCAGCAATCCTTAGATTGAAACCTGGATAGTCGATTAAAATAACCGCATCAGGCTGATAGTCTTCTATGTCTTTCTTGCATATTTTAATGTTCGATAAGATGGTTCGCAAGTTCATTACTACCTCAATAAAACCCATAAACGCAAGGTCTCGATAGTGTTTGACTAACTCAGCTCCTTCCGCTTGCATTAAATCACCGCCCCAGCACCTAAACTCCGCATTGGGGTCTTTTAATTTCAGCTGCTTAATGAGATTGGCACCGTGCAAGTCTCCTGAGGCTTCTCCTGCGATAATGTAGTACTTCATTACAATGTTCCGTTAAATAGTTTATAAAGCACCACACCAAATGCATATACAAAAGTGGCAAACAAAACTCCGCGAGCCGCTCTATCTTTTTTGAGGTAATAAAACAAGAAGAAAAGTCCCATATTAGAAATTGCGCAAAGACTAAGGATTTTAACAATGATCTCCATAAAAGCCATTTTTCTGAGAAATGTCGGAACCGTCAAGTAGGAATAGGTTGACCAATAAAAAAGTGCCAAAACAATTACGGGTAATAGCACTCCAAGCCCTACCCCAACTCCAATACGATCTATTTTATTTTTCATCTTCCAACTCTTTAAGCTGATTTAATACGCCATGGGCAGTTACATCATACTGAACTGGCACAATACTAATGTAGCCGTTTTTTAATGCCCACTCATCTGTATCTTGTTGCTCCGGCTCATGATTAACAAATTTTCCTGTTAGCCAATAATACGGTTTCCCTGATGGATCTTGTCGTTCTTGAAATTCTTCTTCCCAAACAGCCCTTGCCTGTCGGCATACCTTAATACCATTAATTAGTTCCGACGAGATAGATGGAAAATTAACATTCCAACAAGTATTTTTCTCCATAGGGTGATCCAATGCAAATTGAATAATGCGGTGAATATACTGCTCTGTTGGAACAAAGTCTGCATCTATGCTATGGTCGCAAAGTGAAAAGCCAATCGAAGGAACACCCTCTATGGCGCCTTCTACAGCAGCTGACATCGTTCCGCTGTAAATCACATTAATAGAAGAATTAGAACCATGATTTACGCCTGATAAAATTAAGTCAGGGGTTCGAGGTACAACTTTAGACATCGCTAACTTCACGCAATCAACAGGAGTCCCTGTACAACTAAATGCTGTTACGCCGTCCATATCGAAAGGTTGTATTCGAAGCATCGCATTCATGGTAATGGCATGCCCCATTCCACTTTGTGGCTTATCAGGAGCGACCACATAAACCTGATTGCTAATGGTTTTTGCTACTTTAATCAGGTGTAAAATACCGGGTGCAGTAATACCGTCGTCGTTGGTAATTAAAATAAGTGGTTGCTCGTTTGCCATAGTCTATTTTTTCAATCTCACACAAAGCTAAGTACAAAAAATAAAAGGAGCCTTAAATCTTCGAGTGCAGTTGGGTTTTTCTAAGTTTGTACTGTGAAAAAATCTATTGCCATAATTGGGGGCGGGCCTACAGCACTTATTGCTGCTTATTTTTTGAGTGATTTATTCAATGTAACCATCTACGAAAAAGAAAAAACAATCGGACGTAAATTTTTAGTTGCAGGAAAAGGTGGTTTTAACTTGACCAATTCTCGTAAAGGCGAGCGACTAATACAAACCTACTCCCCTAGTGAAAAAATAAGAAAACCATTAGAAGCTTTTGCACCAAAGCAATTTAGACTATGGTTGGCTCAATTATACATTCCTACATACGAAGGGACAAGTGGTCGTATATTTCCTGAAGATGGCATAAAACCCATTTCTGTATTACGGCGAATTGAATATAATTTATTAGAAAAAGGAGTACATATAAAAACAGATTATGAATTGATTGACTTCACCGATGAGCAACTTACGTTCGCAAATGGAGAAGTAATCAAAAGCGACTATTCTATTTTAGCTTTAGGTGGCGCATCGTGGAAGAAAACTGGTAGTGATGGCAAATGGTTGGATTTGTTTAATGAGAAAGGTATATCCTCTAACCCATTTGAAGCAGCCAACTGCGGCGTAACAGTAAATTGGAACCCAGATTTTCTAGCAGCTCATGAAGGTAAGCCCTTAAAAAACATTGCCATTGAATACAGAGGAGAAGCCTTAAAAGGAGAAGCAACCATAACGAAATATGGATTAGAAGGAAATATTATCTACCCATTGGTCGCCCTGATCCGCAGTGAACTGAACAAGAATGGAAATGCAACTGTGTATATGGACTTAAAGCCGCACAATACGGCAGTAGAGTTAACACAACGGCTAGGAAATAGCATCAACTACAAAAGCAAATTACAACTTAGTCCACAAAAGAATGCCTTATTAAAACAATTCACTACTAAAACAGAATACATGGATAATACTGTTGGTATTGAAAAAGTAAAAGCATTACCCATTTGCATTGAAGGATTAAGACCGATTGATGAGGCTATTTCTACCGTTGGAGGAATTAATTTTGAGAGCTTGAACGAAGATTATAGCCTGAAAGCTTTCCCGAATGTATTTTGTGCCGGTGAAATGATTAATTGGGATGCACCAACCGGTGGTTTTTTATTACAAGGCTGTTTTTCAACTGGTTTTTGGGTAGCCAAAAATATAGCGCTTCAAGAGTCTGGCAATTGACAAAAGAAAGGGTATCGGATTAAAAGAAGCCATCACTTTCAACTCTTCCCAGAAAGAAGTTTCTTCATCTAAAAATCGAAAAATAGTGGTAATGTTGTTTCTCGTGTACATTTGGGTAAATAACTCAGGACCGAATGCGTTCGAGTGATTCAACACCTCCAAAAATACTGTATCGTAGATAGCCCCTTCAGTAGTGCCTACTTTTTTTGCAAGCCGATCCCCATTCTTGATCCGATTAACGATTTCCTTCGCATATTTCTGTGAATTGTTAAAAGAATAACCCGTTGATGGTTTTACCCAACCGCCTGCTGTTCCTATTTTAGTAATACAATTGGTATTGTGCTTGTGAAATGGATAGTCTGTCATAGGTATGACGCCTTGCTCCGTTTCTACGATGGTAAACTTTTTAGCAGGAAAATGCTCGCTTAAATAAGCTGTCATAGCATCATCATAGACTTGTTCTGCAACTGTGTCATGACTAAAAAAAGTAAACTCAAACAGTGCCTTTGTTGCAGAAAATGGCAAAACATACATAAAGCTGCACGTGTCTTCGTGTGGTTTTCTAAAATCCATCATGGTGAAGGCTTGTGCATCAAAAGTAGGCGATTCTGTTTCTATGATAATGCCTTTAAAATGCTGCAATAACTTGATGCCGTCTGTGTAGTGATTAAATTCCTCTGCTACCCGACTATCAAAAACATGAGCCGCTGTAAACTTCTCGTTATTAGTTGATATTTCTACAGTATGAGGTCGTTCATTTATAGTTAGAACTTTTAGCTCTTCTACTCTCGTATTTTTATGCTGCTTTACTTGATTTAATGCAAACGCTCTAAATTCATTAGCGTCAACAGTGCTGTAATTATAGTTTTCTAAATCAATCTCTTTGTTGATTTCCGATGAGATAAAATTGGCCTTACTCCATTTTTTTATGATAGGAAAAGTAGTTTCTTGGGCTGTAGACCAAAAGCTCCATTTTTTGGCAATCGGCTGACTTAGATTTTCATCAATGATTAAGATCGATTTTGAAGCAAAAAATGCATCGGCTGCCATTTGCATCGCTACATTAGCTCCGGCTGCTCCGAAGCCAATTATTGCATAATCATAAATAGTTGATGAATTCAATTATTGCATTTTATTTAGAAAGCAAATTTAACAGATATAAACTGGATTAGTTCTTTGGGTTGAATAATTACACGTACAATCATCATCAAGTAAAAAACTTAATACTCATTCAAAAAAAAAAGCCCTTGCTGATTCACAGCAAGGGCTTCGTAATTTATATGAAGTGAGAAATTACTTCTTCTCGTCAGTTACTTCTTCAAAGTCAACATCAGTTACTTCGTCACTATTGTCTGCGCCATCTTGAGGTGCAGCGCCTTCAGGAGCTCCGTCTGTATTCTGATACATCGTTTGTGCTGCCTCTTGGAAAATAGTATTTAATTTTTCCATTGCCGGCTCAATTGCTGCTAAGTCTTGACCTTCGTAAGCCGTCTTCAACTCAGCTAAAGCTGCTTCGATTGGCTCTTTCTTGTCTGCAGGCAGTTTATCACCAAACTCTTTCAATTGCTTCTCGGTTTGGAAAATCAATGAATCAGCTTGGTTCAACTTTTCTACCTTTTCTTTTGCTGCATTATCAGACTCTGCGTTTTCTTCAGCATCACGCTTCATTTTCTCGATATCCTCTTCGCTTAATCCTGAAGAAGCCTCGATACGAATACTTTGCTCTTTATTTGTTGCTTTATCTTTTGCAGAAACATTCAAGATACCATTTGCATCAATATCAAATGTTACTTCAATTTGAGGAACACCTCTTTGTGCAGGAGGAATACCGTCAAGGTGGAATCGACCAATTGTCTTGTTTCCTGATGCCATAGGACGCTCTCCTTGTAATACATGAATCTCAACAGAAGGCTGGTTGTCTGATGCAGTAGAGAATGTCTCAGACTTTTTCGTAGGAATCGTGGTATTCGCCTCGATTAACTTTGTCATTACTCCTCCCATGGTTTCGATACCCAAAGAAAGTGGTGTAACATCTAGTAGTAAAACATCTTTTACTTCACCTGTTAATACTCCACCTTGGATTGCAGCACCAATTGCTACTACCTCATCTGGGTTTACACCTTTAGAGGCATCTTTTCCAAAAAATGCTTTAACTGCTTCTTGGATTGCAGGAATTCTTGTAGAACCACCTACTAAAATTACTTCGTCAATATCGCTTACCGACATTCCTGCAGACTTCAATGCTGTTCTACATGGCTCAATCGTTCTTTTAATCAATTCATCAGCTAACTGCTCAAACTTAGCTCTAGACAATGTTCTAACTAAGTGCTTCGGTCCTGAAGCAGTAGCAGTAACATACGGCAAGTTGATTTCAGTAGAAGAAGAACTAGACAATTCAATTTTCGCTTTCTCAGCAGCTTCTTTCAAACGCTGAAGTGCCATTGGATCATTTCTTAAATCAATGTCCTCATCATTTTTGAATTCATTCGCTAACCAGTCAATTAGTACTTGGTCAAAGTCATCACCACCTAAGTGTGTATCACCATCAGTTGACTTTACTTCAAATACACCATCACCAAGTTCTAGGATAGAAACATCATGCGTACCACCACCACAGTCAAATACTGCAATGTTCACATCTTCGCTCTTCTTATCCATTCCATAAGCCAAAGCAGCTGCTGTTGGTTCGTTAATGATTCTTCTAACTTTCAATCCTGCAATTTCGCCTGCTTCTTTGGTCGCTTGACGCTGTGCATCGTTAAAGTATGCAGGTACTGTGATTACTGCTTCAGAAACAGTAGTACCTAAATAATCTTCTGCTGTTTTCTTCATTTTTTGAAGAACCATAGCAGAAATTTCTTGTGGAGTATATTTTCTATCGTCTATTTCAACTCTAGCCGTATCATTATCTCCTTTTACCACTTTGTAAGGTACACGTCCAACTTCTTTTTCAATTTCGCTGAATTTGTTACCCATAAACCTTTTGATTGAAGAAATCGTTTTGGTTGGGTTGGTAATCGCTTGTCTTTTCGCAGGGTCTCCTACTTTTCGCTCACCACCTTCAATAAACGCTACAATAGAAGGCGTAGTTCTTTTACCCTCACTATTAGGAATTACTACAGGCTCATTTCCTTCCATTACGGAAACACATGAGTTGGTAGTACCTAAATCTATTCCAATAATCTTACTCATAATTTATTATTTATTCAGTTGTTCAACAATTCGTTTTAATTCGAAACTCAATTGACAATGACTGTGCCATTGGAAAAGCGCTGTCATTTTTTGAAAATATGACACTAATAATAAATAATCGAGTAATAAAGGCTGACACTAACGTGACAAAACGGCAGAACCTAGATTTGCTTAAAGCTCAGATCCCGAGTCTCAGGAAGACTAATTAGTAACTCTAAGCTCTCTTGGTTGAAATTAAGGAATCTTGAATTCACAAAATGATTGCTTCTTGCACCAAAAATTCCAATGCCATTAGACATATTAGAATAACTTGGTTTGTTTTGATTAATATCGTCAGATGGGCTTGAAGCATCAATAAATAAGGAATAATCTTGATTAGCGATAATCATATAGAATCGTATTCTAGGTCGAATTCGTTGTATTCCCGTTTTAACTTCTAACTGTTGACTAATTTCTCTGAATAAATTAATAGGTGACAATGATGTAGACATTCGTAAACTACTGTTACCTCCAAAATTTTCTTCATTCCCCACAAAATAGTCAAAACTATACGTACTTGTATCTTGATTACTTAACGTGATTTCATCATAATAAAAACGGGCATACACTTCGTGCTTAACAGCATTTTCTGTAGAAAACCATTCGATATCATATTCTGGATTTAATTGGTTGCCTGAAGTAGTATATTTTCCAAGAGTAGCAGTGCTTGAGTTTGGATTTGGCCGAGTAAGCGATACATCTGATACTAGTTGAATGGGTGCATTGGCTGAGTCAACTTTACCAGTGCGTTGGTTTGTAATATAAAGTTGATAATTTGCCGGCACAGAAATACCATTATTAGTCTCTTCTTGAACAATTGGTTCAGTAAAATAATAAACGATATAGTCATCGTTGTTAAAAAAGCCTTGATCTTTGGAAACCAATAACTCTTTCAACTCATAAGTTTCATTGCGAGAAATAGAAATTCGATCTTGACGGTTTAAATAAGTCTTTAAATTTACTTCTACCTTAAGATCTCCTGAACTATAATTGATGGAGTCATTGACGTTGGCCATATCCTGAATATTTAGCGTACCTAAGAATGCTCTATTAATACGTACATACTGAGTATCTGCATGTTGATCTAATAGTCCGAACACAAATGAATTGGACTCGTAATCTTGAATTAGATCTACATCTGTTTCACAACTTGTTAATGCGACCATTACAAGGCCTATTATTCCTAGGTTCCACTTTTTCATAAGGGCTAAATTACTAAATTAAAATATTCACAAAATAGATTTGTAGCTTTGTTTTTTTAGATCATAGACCGTAAAAACTAAACTTATGTCTACTGCAAAGTCAAAAAGTGCCAAAAGGATAACCACGCACACCCTCCAAGAAATGAAAACAAAGGGTGAAAAAATTTCTATGTTAACTGCCTATGACTACTCCATGGCTAAGATTGTAGACAAGGCAGGCATCGATATTATTCTCGTAGGAGACTCTGCCTCAAATGTGATGGCTGGACATGAGACAACCTTGCCCATTACACTAGACCAAATGATTTATCATGCATCTTCTGTAGTGCGGGCTATAGAGCATTGTCTTGTTGTAGTAGACTTACCTTTTGGAACGTATCAAGGCAATTCTAAAGAAGCACTTTCGTCTGCTATCCGCATTATGAAAGAGTCAGGAGCTCACGCAGTAAAGTTAGAAGGGGGAAGCGAAATTTTAGAATCAGTAGAACGTATTTTATCTGCAGGAATTCCTGTGATGGGTCACTTAGGGTTAACTCCGCAATCGATTTACAAATTTGGCACCTATGTGGTAAGAGCTAAAGAGGAAGAAGAAGCCAATAAATTGATTGCCGATGCAAAACTATTAGAGGAAGCGGGTTGCTTTAGTATTGTTTTAGAAAAGATTCCTGCTCATTTGGCTAAAAGAGTGGCTGAATCGGTGACAATTCCCATCATTGGTATAGGAGCCGGAAATGGCGTAGATGGACAAGTATTGGTTATTCACGATTTACTAGGGATAACGAACGAGTTTAACCCTCGGTTCATTCGACGGTACAATAATTTGTATGAGCAAATGGAAAACTCTGTGATCAACTACATCAAGGACGTAAAATCAAAAGATTTCCCTAACGAAAAGGAACAATATTAACATGCGACGACCACTAGAAGTGTTGTTCGAAGACAATCATCTGATTGCTGTTAATAAGCGTTCAGGTGATATCGTGCAGGGCGATAAAACAGGTGACAAACCGCTAAATGAAATTGTAGCCACATACTTGAAAGAAAAGTACAATAAACCAGGCGATGCTTTTGTAGGTACAATACATCGTATAGATCGTCCTGTAAGCGGTGTAGTTGTGTTTGCAAAAACAAGTAAGGCACTTGCTCGAATGAACGCCAAATTTCAGGATAAAGAAATTCAAAAGACATATTGGGCTGTTGTTAAAAATCACCCACCTAAGAATGAGGAAACAATCACGCATCATTTATTAAGGCATAGGCAAAAAAATAAATCATTTGCCTATGCCCATAAATATAAAGACAGTAAAGAGTCTTCACTGAAATATGAAGTAATTAAGCGGTTAGATCGATACTATTTATTAGAAATTACACCATACACGGGCCGACATCACCAAATTAGAGTTCAGCTATCTACAATTGGAAGTCCAATAAAAGGAGATGTAAAATACCGATTTGATCGAACCAATTCAGATGCATCTATTCACCTTCATGCTCGAAAGATCTGCTTTACGCATCCCGTTACAAAAGAAATGACAAACATAATTGCTCCTACACCTGACGAGGTGATATGGAATGCATGCAATTAAAAATCTTTTCTTCGATTCTTTTTCTTTTCTGCTTGTCTCTTTTTTGCATCAATTCTTTTTCGAACAGCAGCTTTAGTTGGCCTGGTTGGTTTTCGTTTCTTTTTTACTGTTAGTGATCTATTAATTAGTCGATAAAATAGCGCAGTAACGGCCGCTTTATTTTTTAACTGACTCCTAGTTTCACTTGACTGCAGAAGCAATATTCCATTTTTATTAATTCGGTTAGACAGTTTTAAATTTAGTCGGTCTTTTTCTACGCTAGTCAGAACAGCAGAGTCGTCAATAGAAAATAGCAGTTGTACTTTCGTCTCCACTTTGTTGACATTTTGACCACCACTGCCCCCACTCCTTGCGGTTTTAAAGTTCAACTCTGAATCTAACTCACACGTATATTTATCCATAATCTTGGAATGATAGCCCCATTTTTATGTAAAACTAAATTATATTTGTGAAAACATAATCCTTAAACAAATTATAATGCCAACAGAAATAGAACGATTAAATGAAGCAGACCGAATCATATTATTAAAGTCTCCTGCAATTGTTGCGCTTTTAGCATCAATTTCTGACGATGGAGAGGTAAGTGAGCACGAAAAAGCAGAGTCCATTAAGTTATCACATATGAGAACGTACTCATCCCCGGATATTTTACATAATTTTTATGTTCAAGCAGAAGCATATTTTGTAGAAGCTTTTGAATATGAATTGAGCAAACTTCCCGAGGGACAGAAAGAAAAAGAGCAATACTTAGAAGAGAAGTTAACTGAATTAAATCAAGTTTTGCCCAAACTAAATCAAGTTTATGCAAAAGAGCTGGTAGGAAGTCTTAAAAGTTTTGCAAAGCATATTTTTAAATCAGACTCTTCAGTATTGGATTACTTTGTACTACCTATCTTCATGAATAACATTGAAAAGGAAAGCTTTAATCCAAAAATTGGAGAGTAAGGGATGAAGCGTTTACTTTTGTTTCGGCATGCCAAAGCGCAATCGGGATCCTTCCAAGTCAATGACTTTAAAAGGACGCTGACTGATAAAGGTAAAGTAGATGCTGAGTTGATCAGCTACAAACTAAAGCTAGTCGAACCTTCGGTAGATAAGATATACAGTAGCAACGCTATCCGAGCGATATCAACGGCCCGCATATTAAGTAAAGAGTATATCATGAAAGTTGAAGGAGATGATCGATTATACGATGCATCTCCTTCTTTTATGAAAACATTTTTAGAGTCGTTAAACGACCAATTCACTACAGTTGCCGTGGTTGGCCACAACCCCACTATCTCATTCCTTATTGATTACTATACAGGTGACGAGCGCAGTACAATTCTTCCTACATCTGGAGTTGGTATAATTGAATTTGAAATCGAGTCTTGGGCGGAGATTAGTTACAATAGCGGTACGCTAAAAAAATTATTTTCTCCTAAGCAACTTATTTAGAGATAATACAGTCTTGAATTTAATATTTTTTAACTAATATTGAAGAATTAATCAAGACCATTCATATGAAAAGCCTATCATCTGTTCTCCTTCTTATTTTTATTTCAGTTACGACATTCGCTCAAACTTGGGTGCAGCGGGCGAATATTCCTGTATCAACCTCTCGTACGACAGGAATGAGCACAGATAGTAAAGGATATATTGTATTTGGCGATATTGGTCAAGGAAACAATACAAACACGCTTTATGAGTACAATCCTATTTCAGACTCATGGACTCAAAAAGCTTCATTCCCGGGACCAGGAAGGGGAAATGGTTTTTCATTCTCAATAGGCAATAATATTTATGCAGGTGGCGGGTATGATGGATTCAGCACGTATTTTGATTTTGCTGAATATCTTCCTGATAGTAATATGTGGGTTGCAAAAACTACTTTTCCTGGTTCAGGCACGAGAGGCTCTAAAGGAGCAAATCTGTTGGGAAAAGGTTATGTTGTAGGTGGAACTTTTAACAGAAGTTTTCCATATTCTAATCAACTTTGGGAGTATGATCCTTCTACAGATATGTGGACGCAAAAAGCAAATGTTCCTTTTGGAGCAAATTCGGGAAGTGTTTTATTTAGCTCAGATAGTCTACTTTACATCACTCACGGTCATAATGGAAGTTCAATGCATAGTGGCATGTGGGCCTACAACCCACAGACAGATACATGGTCACAAAAGGCAAGTTTTCCCGGCCAAGCTAGATTGAATGGAAATGCGCTAGAAGTTGATGGAAAAATCATTGTAGGTGGCGGTCATCAGCTTGGCATAGGAACAGTAAAGAATGATTACTACGAATATACTCCGCAAACAGACTCGTGGACATTAATGCCAACTTTCAGCGAAGGTAGAAGATCGACAGGGGCCTATTTTGTTATTGGAAAAATTGGCTATATCGTTGGAGGGTTTGATTCTACTAGAACAAATATTTCTAGCTCTTGGTCCTTCAAGCCCTTAATTACATCTTTAGATGAAGTTAATGACAAAAGTCCTTCTTGGTCAGTATTTCCAAACCCTGCAAATACGGAATTAACAGTTACACTTGAATCTGCACAAAACGGAGAGTATACGATTTACTCCATTCTAGGAGAAGAAATCTTAAGGTCGACCTTCAGTGGTTCAAAAACAGTGGTAGACTGCTCAGCAATATCAGAAGGTGCTTACTTTATCAAAATTATTTCAGAAGGAAAAGCAGCTACTAAAAAGCTAATTATAAATAGGTAAATTATTGTTTACATTTTATAGAAAAAAAGGGATTTCAGTTAACTGAAATCCCTTTTTTATGCTAAAATAGTTAACCGATTGTTATAAGTCATTTGCTTGAGCGATTAACTCTGACAAATCATACACCATCACATCATCTTCCTTATTTTTATTTTTCACACCATCGGTCATCATCGTCATGCAAAATGGGCAACCCACAGCAACGATATCACTCTTGGTTTCTATTGCTTCTTCAGTTCGCTCAATATTAATCTCCTTATTACCCGGCTCTGCTTCTTTAAACATTTGTGCACCTCCGGCTCCGCAGCAAAGTCCCTTGCTTTTACAACGTTTCATCTCTACTAACTCTGCATCTAATTTCTCTATTAGACTTCGTGGAGCTTCATAAACGTCATTAGCTCGCCCTAAATAACATGGGTCATGAAATGTTATTTTTTTACCTTTAAAAACTCCACCTTCAATGGTTAGTTTTCCGTCATTAATTAACTCTTGTAAAAATTGAGAATGGTGCATTACATGGTAATCACCACCCAAAGAAGGATATTCATTTTTCAAGGTATTGAAACAATGAGGACAGGTGGTTACAATCTTTTTTACTTCATAAGCATTGAGTACTTGTATATTTCCCATTGCTTGCATTTGAAATAAAAACTCATTACCGGCTCTTTTTGCAGGATCTCCGGTACAACTTTCCTCCGTTCCCAAAACAGCAAAATTTACACCCACATGATTGAGTATTTTAACAAAAGCTCGAGTTATTTTTTTCGCTCTATCGTCAAAACTACCTGCACATCCTACCCAAAATAAAACATCAGCTTGTTCTCCCTTGGCCATTACTTCGGCCATTGTATTTACCTTCATTGATTGCTCGCTCATTATCTATCTGTTATTATCTATCGGTATCTATTAATTTTCGTCTTTCCAGTTTAACCTATCTGCGGTTGCAAACTGCCATGGAGCTCCATTATTTTCAATATTTGTAAGCATCCCAGTTAGTTCGCTTGGTGCTTTTGAATCTTCCATGATAAGTGATCGTCGCATCTCAACTATTATTGATAACGGATCAATGCTGACAGGGCAAGCCTCTACGCACGCGTTACAAGTAGTACAAGCCCATAATTCTTCTTCAGAAATATAATCTCCTAAAAGTGACTTTCCATCCGTATAGTCAGCTCCATGCTGGTCTATATTTTTTCCAACCTCTTCTAAACGATCCCGCGTGTCCATCATAATTTTTCTTGGGGACAGTAACTTTCCTGTTACGTTAGCTGGGCATTGCTCAGAACAACGACCGCACTCCGTACATGAATAGGCATCCATTAAATTTTTCCAAGATAAATCTGTCACATCTTTAACGCCAAATCGCTCAGGCTCACCTACAGGCTCAGCAGGCGCAGCGTATGGATCAGCCTCTGGATCAAACATCATTTCGACTTCTTTTTTTACAGACTCCATATTTGAAAACTGACCTTTAGGCTGAAGCTTCGAATAGAAAACATTAGGAAACGCCAAAAGAATATGAAAGTGCTTAGAATATGGAAGGTAATTTAAGAAGGCAAATATTCCAATAATGTGAAACCACCAAGTAGCACGCTCTAGCGTAACCAATCCTGATATTGACATTTCATCAATAAGCGGAGCCACTAAATTGGCACTAATCGGATAAGCGCCTGCAACAATATAATGATCTGCATTCAAACCTTGTAAAACGTAATCTGCTGCATTCATGGTTAAAAATGCACCCATTAGTAAAACCTCAACAACCAATATAATATTTGCATCAGTTTTAGGCCATCCAATCATTTCCTTCAAACCAAAGCGGCGGATAGATAGCACATTTCGTCGAATTAGGAAAACTACACAAGCAACCAAAACTAATAGCGCTAGCCATTCAAATGAAAAAATTAATACATCATAAAAACCTCCTAAGAAACCAGCAAAAAACCGATGAGTGCCAAAAATGCCGTCAATTAAAATTTCTAAAACTTCTATATTTATGATGATAAATCCTGCATATACGATAATATGAAGCAATCCTGAAATAGGTTTCTTTACCATTTTCGATTGGCCAATAGCAATCAGCAGCATCTTCTTCCATCGCTCAGACTTATTATCCGATATATCAACATCTTTTCCAAGATTGATATTTCTTATAATCGTTTTTAAATTCTTAGCAAATAACCCGACAGCGATTATTGCCAAAATGATAAAAATAATATTACCTATTCCCATATTTCAAGTTCAAGTGGTTGTTGTTTTTATTTTTCATTTGGGCCTTTCACCCTATTGTCGTTTTTATCTTTATTCTTTCTTCCAAATATCGAGAAGTGAACATAACGCTCAGGATTTAAACGTAAATCCAAGAAAAGCTTATCCAAATCGCGAGATGCTGCTTCTAAATTCGTGTAGAGCGTATCATTATTTAACAATGCCCCTACTGTTCCCTCTCCATTCTCAATTTGTTTCAGCACTACTGCTGCGGACTCCATGGCCATTGCGGCATTATTAATCGTCTGCTTTAAGTTTGAATTAGCCAATGAGTCCGTCACTTGGTTGATGTTTTCTATTGCAACAGTTAGGTTTTCATTGTTGTTCTTTAGATTGCTAGAAATAGATTCCACATTTGCAAAAATTGCGCTAAAATGATCTTTCTCTTCAGCTATCATATTATCAATCCGTTTTGCCGTCATCTCGAATGTTTCAAGAGATCGTTTAATACTTCCAAAACTAGCGCTTAAATCGTTTCGTGCTTCTTGATTAAAGATTGCACTAACCACCATAATTGCTGAATCTACCGTTTGGATTAAATCTTCTGCTTTTCTTTTTAGTGGCAAGATTTGCTGATTCACCTCATCGGTTAAAGAGGCTTCTACGTCAGAACGAAGGGTGTCCCCACTTTTTGCAAACTTCAACGACTCTCCAATTATTAAATCGATAGACTTCGAGCCCAAGATATCAGCACTTGCTATCCGAGCACGCGTATCAATCGGAATATCGAACTTATTAGCATCCACCGTAAACTGAACGACCAAATCACCATTCATACTCGGATGAAAATAAATTTGATTCACACGGCCTACTTTAAAACCATTAATAATAACAGGATTGGAAACTCCCAGACCTTCAACTCGCGGATATACGCCATAGAAGTATACATCTTTGGAGAAAATATCTTTGCCTTTTAGAAAGCTAGCTCCCCAGATAAATAGTCCTATTGCTAGAACTACTATGACACCTAACTTAACTTCTTTACTAACTTTCATATTTTCTATTTTAAAAGCTTTTGGGCTTCATTTACTGATATCCGCTTGCCTTTATGAAATGCAATAATAAATGCATCTGTATATCCTTTCTCAATTACTTCTTTTTGCAAAACAGCTGCTTTGTCCCAAGAATCCTCATTACCATACGTATAGCGATACAAACCTCCAGCTTCGTAATACTTCACTCCAACTAGGCGTTTAAAGTTTTCAGGTTTCGTATCCACCAATCTAGAGGAGGTCACTAATTGAACCATAAAAGTAATATCTTCATTTGATTCTACCGTTTTCCCTGACACTTTTTGCTGCTCTTTTTTATTTTTGTTTATATCCGCTCCTCTTTTTAATGCAGCTTGCTCTGCATCGTAGAGAATTCTAGCACGATTTTCAATTTCAGTATTGTATTCTTTAAATGCTCTGTAAATTGCTGAAGCAAGGTAATCTTGACCGACTTCTGAAATTAGAAATTTTTCTTCTGAAGCATTGGTTAGAAATCCTGTCTCGATAAGAACTGATGGCATAGTGGTTTGGTGTAGCACCAAAAATGGAGCTTGCTTGACTCCACGATCTCTTCTGCCTACTCGTTCTCTAAATTGGCGTTGTACTTTGTCTGCAAATTCTATACTTTGATCTTGATAAGCACTCTGCATTAGAGTTAAAGCAATGTAAGACTCCGCAGAATTTGGATCAAAATTATCGTATTTAGCCTCATAATTATCTTCTAATAAAATAGAAGCATTCTCTCGTTGAGCTGCTTTCAAGTTTGTTTCAGATTTAGCGTTACCCATTACGTAGGTTTCGGTTCCGAATGCAGAGGAGCCTCCGGCATTTGCATGTATACAAATAAAAAGATCCGCCTTATTTCGATTGGCGATTCTTGCACGTTCATATAACTCAATAAATACGTCTGTTTTTCTTGTGTAAATAACTTTTAAGTTAGGGAATGTCTCCTCGAGATATCCCCCAAGTTTGAGCGATATAGCTAAAGCAACATCTTTTTCGCGACCAACTGATCCAAGACACCCCACATCTTTACCGCCATGCCCAGCATCAATCACAACTGTTTTGATTCCTCCGAAAAAATTATCAGTTGCCTTTTGAGCAAACAAAAAATGAGAAGATAACAGCAGCGCAATTATAAGGGTTAAAAATTGTTGTGATTTCATGTTATAAAATCTGAAATTGATTTAATTTAATTAGCTTTGGTGCCTCATTTGAGCGCATTAGTCTATCAACAAAAATAGTTATATTACCTTGTTATCTAAGGCTTCCTTCCTACAGTTTTTCATCGCCATAATGTTGATAACTCCAACGATTTTTAGCAATTGCTTATTGGCTGAAGAATCGATTATTTACAGGGCTCAAAATGCTGCTCTTGTTTCAGACAGCACTGACACTATCAAAGTTGATACCACTCTATCTAAAGATGCTGTAGAAACAAAGACGCAGTACAAAGCTAAAGACTCAATGCGAGTGGATTTGATAACCCAAAAAATTTATCTTTTCGGAAATGCAGAAGTGTATTATGGTGATATAAGTTTAACTGCAGACACCATTATTGTAGACTTAAATAATGATTTAGTATTTGCTAAAAGTGGGAAAGATTCTACCGGAAACCCGAAAGGAATTCCTGAGTTTACAGAAAATGGATCTTCTTATAGCGCCTCGGAAATGACCTATAATTTCAAAACAAAAAAGGGAACTATTTCTGAAGTAACTACACAAGAAGGCGAAGGCTTTGTTAAAGGAAATAAGGTAAAAAAGACAGCAACTGATGTCCTGTATATTAAGGATGGGTATTACACCACATGTAACCTAGACGAACCTCATTTTTCATTAGCTACAAATAAACTCAAGGTTATTCCCAACAATAAAATTGTAACAGGCCCAACGGTGCTTAAAGTGGGTGGTGTGCCTACTCCATTAGGATTGCCATTTGGATTATTTCCAAACAAAAAGGGCCGCTCATCAGGAATTTTAATCCCCGCATATGGGGACTCTCCTCGTTTGGGATTTTTCTTAAAAAACGGAGGGTACTACTTTTCAATTGGTGAGCGCGCTGATTTAAAAGTAACTGGGGATATTTATTCTAAAGGAAGTTATTCTGGGAGAGTTGAATCAAGCTACAAAAAAAGGTATTCGCATACGGGTAACTTATCATTATCCTACTCTTCTATTAGAGACGGATACCGAGAGTTTCCTTCCTACTCTGAAAGCAATGAGTTTTGGGTTAGTTGGAGACACAGCCAAGACCCAAAGGCAAAACCATATAGTAACTTTTCAGCAAGTGTGCAAGCAGGAACCAGTACAAACTTTACCAACAACCTAAACAGTGCGCCTAATAATTACCTGTCTAACAACTTTCAGTCTTCAATCACCTACAGCAAGCTATTTCCGAACTCTCCATTTTCTTTGAATGTAGGAGCTAGTCATAGTCAGAATACCCAAACAAGACAAGTCTCTATCTCAGCTCCGAATGTTGGTTTAAACATGTCGCGTATTTTTCCATTTAAAGGAAAAAGCACCAAAAATAATATTGGTAGAAATATAGGCCTATCTTATTCAGGTAATTTTAGAAACTCTTTAAGCGTTTCAGACTCTAATATCTCTCTAAGCAATATCGAAAACATTATTTCTAACGAAATGAGGAATGGTATTCAGCACAACATACCGATTAGCACATCTGCAAAAATTGGAAAATACTTTACTCTACAGCCTACCATTAGCTACAACGAGTTGTGGTACTTTAAAACCATCAATCGATCTTTTAATACAGACAACAATGTTACCGATAGCGATGGGAATATAATTCCTTCTTTAGACACAGATACGATTAGAGAGTTTAGCAGTGCGAGAAATGTACGATTCTCTGCTAGCCTAGGAACAAAAATTTACGGATTGGCTCAATTTAAAAAAGGAAAAGTAAAAGCCATTCGCCATGTAATGACGCCATTGGTTACTTACAGTTTTACACCCGAAGTAAGGGATGGTATTAGATCTTATACCGACACAAGTGGCAACCAAATCGACTACTCTATATATGAAACAGGCATTTTTGGAAGACCAAACACAAGCCGTAGCAATCGGCTTAATTTTAACATCTTGAACGTAGTAGAGATGAAAGTAGCTGAAAAGGCAGACACAGGAATGGCTGTAAAAAAGGTAAAAATACTTGATAACTTAGGGCTTACATCAGGAATTGATTTTGAACGTGACTCGTTAAAGTGGGATGCGATTCGATTGAATGGTCGGACACGCATTAATGACCTGCTCAATATAACATTCTCAGGAACTTTTGATCCATATGCGTTAGACAAGGAAACTGAGAATAGAATAAACACAACGTTGCTTGAGCAAAATGGAAAGTTGGCCCGATTTACCAATGGACAAGTGGCTTTTCAAATGCAATTTAGAGGGGGCGATAAATCAAAAAAGAAGAGTGATAACGTTTCTGAAGAAGACCTCGACTACATCAATAGTAATTTAGATCAATATATTGATTTTGATATTCCTTGGGCGTTTGGGGTTTCTTACGTAATAAGATATGACAAACCTAGAATAGAGAAAAATATTACTCAAACGCTTAACTTTAATGGAGAATTAAAAAT